>JAEWBD010000031.1 GCA_023391315.1 Bacteroidota bacterium
GGCCAACCTGCTGTGCAGCCTGCTTGCCTTCATCTTCGTTCAAAGTATCTCCTACCCTTCCTTTTATTAAAGTATTATCGGGTAATAAAGGCCCGTGACCAGACACATATACAAGATTTCCCACAATTAAAAATGGCTTATAAACGCCAAGCGGTAAAGGTGCAGGCGGCAGTTCCAATTTCAGTTGTTCAAAACGTTCATCCGGAGTCATATAGAAAGTTTAATGTTTACAACTTAATGTTTACCGTGCATAGGTTTCGTATCTATGAAATGCTAAACGAAATGCAAAGTGCAATAAATGTAAAATAAATGCATTAAAAAAATGATTGGAGGCTTAGGTTTTCGGTCAGGAGACCAGTTGCTTCAGTACTTTCATCAGCACTTTCTCATCTTTGGTTAAGGCCGATTTATCATCAGGTTCTTCTATTCCGTCAAGCTCTTCAAGGTAATTTTCAATTCCATCTTTTTCATAAAGATTTATGATGCCAGGATGCACATAATATTTTTTACACACAGTTCTGGTATTACCAAGCTTTATACTCACTTCATTTAAAGCGTTAATAATATTTGATTTTCTTTTCGACTCATCCTCCGCTTTTTCCAACGCTTTTAAACTGCGCAGCATTTGCAAAGAGCCGGCCCATGTTCTAAAATCTTTTGCAGTAAAATCTTCGCCTGTTGCTTCTTTTATATAATTATTCAGCATACCCGAATCGATACTCTTATGATTACCATCTTCATTATAATATTGAAATAATTCCCTGCCGGGTATATCCCTGCAATCTTTTACAGCTTTTGCCAAACGCCTGTTCTGAATGGTAATATTATGCGTTATACCGCGCTTGCCTTTAAATTCAAACGTAATATGGCTCCCATTAATATTTACATGCTTATCCTTAAGCGTTGTTAATCCAAAAGAGCCATTGGTTTTTTCGTATTCAATATTGCCAACACGTATATAAGTCCGTTCCATAAGGCTTACAGCCGTGGCGAGCACCTTCTTTTCATTTAATTCTTTTTGAAGCAAATCGTTTTCAACCTTCAGGCGAATTTGTGGCAAAGCTTTGCCAAATTCATACATGCGGTGAAATTTTGTTTCATTTCTCAGGGTATTCCATAAAGCATGATAACGGTATTGCTTCCTGTTTTTTATATCATAACCTGTTGCTTGTAAATGCCCGTTTTCTTTATAACAGATCCATACATTTTTCCAGGCAGGCGGCAACACTAATTTCTTTATCCTTTCTAATTGGTGCTTATCTTTCAATACCTCGTTTTTAAACAGGTAAGAAAACCCTTTACCTTTTTTCAAGCGAATAATTCCCTGCTCTTTATCTGTAACATATATAAGTTTCGCAACTTCTGCGGTACGGGAATAATCCTTTGTTATTTTAATAAAATCTTTATGCGATATGTTTGGGCCAATCATACAATAACCTTGTTCAAAATCAGGATATAAGACTTTCGATTGCTTTTAGTGAGAGCGGTTTTTCAATAACAGTTACACGGGGATTTTTGGGCGCTTCATTGCCCGATTTATAAGCGCTGATTAAATAGAGGGAAGCATTTGGTAATGCTTCAAGTAAATAACCAGCCTTTGTCCAGCCTTGCGAATCAGGAAGATTATTATCAAGGAAAATAATATCAGGAACAAAGTCAAGCGCTTCTTTTAGACCATCAGATAATTTATGTGAAATAACAACTTCAAATTGTTGCCTGGTTAGGTAGTTTTTCAATAACAGGCACAAATCAACTTCATCATCAATAATTAACACCTTTTTCCCGTTCATAGCCATCTTATACAATAAAAAATATGCCTAATATTTTTTACAAAATATTGTATTATAAACCACAACGAGAGTAAGAGGATTTGATACGAAGCCTTTGTAAGTTTGGCAATCCGCATTTAATCCATTCCTTAGTCCGCAAACGTTTGTTGACATAATTCTACAATACACTTCCCGTTTCTGAGTAAATTTACCCAAAATAACTACCTTGTAGTAAAGCATACCCAATTTGGTCTTGAACTTGCATAACTGAGCTGCGAAGAAATAATTTTAAAAAATCACAAAATTTATTCATGACTAAAGTTTTAGTAATAGACGACGACAGGGACATGTGCCTTTTACTGCGAAAATTTTTGGAAAGAAATAATTTCGAAGTAATAGATTTTACAAGTGGTAAAAAAGCATTGGCCTGGTATGAGGAAAATATACCCGATATTGTACTTTGCGATTTAAGGCTGGAAGATATAAGTGGCCTTGAAATTCTTCAAAAGATGAAATCGACAAATCCTGCCCTGCCCTTTTTAATTATTACAGGCTACAGCGACGTGCGCAGTGCTGTAGAAATAATGCGTCATGGCGCCTATGATTACATTACAAAACCACTGTTTCCCGATGAAATTTTAGTGACCATAAAACAGGCGCTTGCTAATAGTGAGGCTTTAAAAAATCAACCTGTTAAATCTGTACAATCTCAAAAGCGGACCAGTGAAAATGCGCCAGACCTTGAGTTTGACATGCATGAGGATTATGTAGTTGGCCCCAGCCAGGCATTCCAGCAAATATTAAAACAGGTAAAGCTTGTAGCGCCCACCAATTACAGCGTTATAATTTATGGTGAAACAGGAAGCGGTAAAGAAGCGGTTGCTAACGAAATTCACAGGCATAGTAAACGAGCCAAGGAACCATTCATTGCCATTGACTGCGGCGCGTTGAGTAAAGACCTTGCCGCAAGTGAATTATTTGGCCATGAAAAAGGATCATTCACCGGCGCATTAAACCAAAAAGTGGGAAGCTTTGAATTGGCCAATGGCGGAACTATTTTTTTGGACGAAGTAGCCAATCTTTCTTACGACATACAGGTTTCTTTATTAAGAGTGGTACAGGAAAGAAAAATGCGGCGCGTGGGTGGCACTAAAGATATTGAGCTCGATGTAAGAATTATTGTGGCCAGCAATGAAAAGCTATGGAATGCAACCCAGGAAGGTAAATTCAGGGAAGATCTTTATCATCGCTTTAATGAGTTTAGCATAGAAATTCCGCCATTACGTGACAGGAAAGAAGATATAATGCATTTTGCGGGATATTTTCTACGCATCACGAATAAAGAGCTTGAAAAAAATGTTACCAGGTTTTCACAGGATGTTACTAACGCCTTTAATAATTATGTATGGCATGGTAATTTGAGGGAATTAAGAAATGTTGTTAAAAGAGCAGTGCTGCTGAGCGATGGCGATACAATAGAATTGAAAAGCCTTCCGTTTGAAATAACAAACTATGAAAAGATTAATGAACTGATACCATCGCAGCCTGCAAAGAATAATGACATGCCAAATGCGGCAATACCGCAGGCAGCAGCAACATCTGCTGCTGTAAAAACAGGCAACCTTGATTTGAAATCAGCAAGCATTGATGCCGAATATGAAACGATTCTTGAAGCATTGAAGCAGGTAAATTTCAATAAAAGCAAGGCAGCCAAGCTGATGAAAATAGACAGAAAGACTTTATATAATAAAATAAAAGAGTATCAATTGTTAAATAATAAATGAGGAATAAGAACCGCGGAGTAAACCTTTTAATTACATAAATCATTAGTCCTTTGAAGGACAATAAAGCAATTACAGCGTGTTTATGCATCGCAGGCATTATGCTTCATCGTGCTCCCAAATACAGAAGGCCAGATCATGACAAATAACATAAATGTTCTAATTATAGATGATGACGAAGACGATTACTTTATTACGAGTGACTATCTTAAAAATATACCAGGCAAAAATTTTATTATAGAATGGTGCTATAATTATAAAAATGCACTCGACGAAATAAAACGTGAAAAACATGACGTTTTTCTGGTAGACTACAGGCTCGGCGCCAAAACGGGTATTGATCTTATAAAAGAAGCAGTGAAGCTTGAAACTGATGTTCCTTTTATATTGCTTACCGGCAAAGGAGATATTAATATAGATGAAGAAGCCATGAGCCTTGGCGCTTTCGATTATTTGGTTAAAGGAGAATTAAGCAGCGAAAAACTGGAGCGTTCCATACGGTATTCTATTGACAGGGCGAGAACGCTGAATGAATTAAAAGCGAAAGAAAAAAAATACAGAAATATTTTTGATAAATCAAGCGATGCCATTTTTGTTACAGATGATAAACTTTGTTTCACTGAAATAAATTCAGCATTCAGTAACATACTTTCCTGCGATGAGCATGCTTTATTCAAAGTAAAGCTCACCGAACTTTTCACCGATAATCATTTATCAAGAAAACTAACGGAGGAGCTAAAACACAAGGGTGCTATTGAAAACCGCCAGGCCGAAATACGTTATAAAAAAAACAAACCCGTTCCATGCATTATTTCTGCAACCAAAGAAAAAGACGCAGAAGGCAAAGCATATTACCAGGGTGTAATTCACGACATAAGTTTTATAAAGCAGGCGGAACGTGCCAATTTACGCGCTGAAAAACTTGCGGCAACCGGCAGGCTGGTGCGCACACTGGCGCATGAAGTGCGCAATCCAATCAATAATATAAACCTTGCCTGCGAGCATTTGCGCAGCATAGAAAAATCAGAAGAAAATGCCTTATACCTGGATATTATTTACAGAAACAGCGGCCGCATTAACGAGCTCATAAAAGAATTACTCAACAGCTCAAGGCCGGCTGAAATGCAGCTTACAGATTGCGTTTTGCAATCTATTATTGATGAAATTATAAATTCGGCCAAGGACAGGATCAGTCTTAAAAATATTGCGCTGCAGATAGACTATCCTTCAGAGTTAATTAATGTTAATGCCGATTTTGATAAAATAACAATAGCCCTGCTCAACATATTAATTAACGCTGTTGAAGCCATTGAACACGATAAAGGCAGGATTTCAATAAAAGTTAAAAACGATAAAACAAATTCCTTTATTGAAATTACCGATAATGGCAGCGGAATAAGCGAAGATAATCTTCACCGTTTATTTGAACCTTATTATACATCAAAACGAAATGGTATTGGCTTAGGGCTCGCTTCCACGTTAAATATTATACAGGCGCACAATGGCTCTGTGGAAGTAATTTCAGAACCCGGCAGGTCAACTACCTTTGCCGTAACCTTGCCCGTTAAAAGCAAATCTTTGTAGAATATAATGCCCGATAATCTTCTTATCAAGCTTATAAAATTTGTCGCCGGGTTATATAAATAACTGGCACACTTTTTAAACTTACTACTATAAAAATTACAAGATATGAGAAGCATTTTATACATCATCGCAGTTATCCTGGTTATTGGATGGTTGCTTGGCGTTTTTGTTTACAGCGTAACCGGTTTAATCCATATTTTGCTGGTATTGGCAATAATATCTTTATTGATTGGCCTAATAGGCGGAAGAAGAACATAATTACAAATACAATAATTTTTATTAAGCATTTAAAAACCGGTTTTAAAACCGGTTTTTTATTTTAGGAAAACCTTAGTAAACGTCCTGCATTAAATTATTGTCGAATAAACGTTCTATAAATACACTAAAATTTTTGTGCACTTGGTTTGATCTCTACTTAAAAAAATCTCACACAATGCTAAATAATAAATTAACATCGGCAGCCCTGGTTGCCTGCGTTGTAACGCTGTTTAGTTGCACCAAAGAGCCTTTAAATAATCTCACACAGGAAGAATCAAGGATCTATGTAACAAACGCCGATACAACAATAAATTTCAGCGCATTTAAAACATACAGTATTTCAGATTCTGTGGTTGTACTTGATAACGGCGATTCATACAAAGACCTTCAGCCATCTGACCAGGCATACATTGATGCTGTAAATAAATACATGCAGCAAAGAGGTTACACAAAAGTGCCAAGGTCAAACAATCCTGACATTGGTATAGATGTAAACAGGATATACAATACCTCTACAGGTTATTACAGCTATAACGATTACTGGGATTATTATGGTGGATACTGGGATCCTTATTACTGGGGCTATGGCGGCTATGGTTATTATATACCCACATTTTTTGGTATTTACCAGGTAACCGAAGGGGCTATGAGTGTGGATATGCTTGATTTAAAAAATGCCTCCGAAAAAGGCAAGATAGAAGTTATCTGGAATGGCCTTATACGCGGCGAAGGCATATTTAATGCTTCAATAGCCGAAGGTTCAGTGAAAGCTTTATTCGATCAGTCAACTTATTTACACAGCAATTAAAGAATTATAATCATGAAAGCATTAAAATCGTTGCTTTTTGCAATACTCATTTTTTCAGCAGCGCAGTTACATGCACAAAGAGGCGTGGTAAATATGAGCCTGCAATATAATTATGCCCTGCCATTGGGAAGTTTTAAGACAGATGTTATAAGCAAGGGGTCTCCCCGTGGTTTTACGGGAGATATTCTCTATGGCATAAGCGATAAATTTTCGGTTGGCCTCGGCCTTGGTTTCCAGGATTTTTATGAAAAATATCCGAGGGCTTTATATAATACCGGCGATAAAGAAGTAACCTCCGCCGTATTAAGCAATTCTGTTCAAATAATACCATTATTGGCAAAGGCTGAATTTAGCCCGCTTGGCAGTATGGCACCTGTTCAACCTTATATAACTGCAGGTGCAGGTTTAGGCATATCAAGTTTTACACAATACCTTGGTGAGTTTGGAGGCACCGATAATGCAGGCGGCTTAATGCTGCAGGGCGGCGCAGGCATTAGGGTTCCATTCGGAAAATACAGCAAAGCCGGTTTCAGATTGGGTGCCAATTATAATATGGTTTCCTATCATCATAATGGCTTCAGCAATTTTAATAATCTAAGCTTTCAGGGCGGGATATATTTTCCTCTTAAATAAAAGGCAAGCATTAATAGCCACGGATAATCTGTGGCTATTAATTTTTCAATTCATCATTTTGTTATCAATAAAATACCGGCGAAAAAAAAGCAACTGGTATTTTATTGAATTATTCCAGTAAACCCAGTTATGTTCACCAGGCCTTTCAATGTAATCATGATCAATTTTATTATCCAGTAGTTTCTTATGAAGATCGCGGTTAACCTGTATAAAAAAATCATTTACGCCGCAATCAAATATCAGTTTAAGCTCGTCATTTTGTAAAGAACCGGCAAGGTTCACTACAACGTTTTTATCCCACACATCTTTATGTAAAGCATACTCACCGAGGTAGTTTTTAATATCCCAGTTATCTGGAAATGGCCTGAAATCAACGCCGCCACTCATGCTGCCTGCAGCGCCGAAAATATCTGTATGTTTTATAGCAAGATATAATGCGCCATGCCCGCCCATGCTTAAACCCGTTATTGCACGGGCTTTTCGCGAAGCAATGGTTCTGTAATGCGCATCAATATATTCAGGAATTTCAAGCGCAACATTAGTTTCATATTTCATACCTGTATCAACCGGACTGTCGAAATACCAACTGCCAAAAGCGCCATCGGGGCAAACAACTATAAAACCATTTTCATCAATTGTTTGCAATAAATCCGGGGCCTTCAAAACCCAGTCGCTATAATTACCACTGTAACCGTGCAGTAAATATACAACCGGTAAATGCGCAGTATCTGTTGCATATTTTGATGGTGTTATAACAATACACTTCACATTTTTGTGCATGCTCTTACTGTAAATAGCAATCGTATCAACATTAGCTGCTTTTACAAAAAAACAAGCCATCGTAAACAAAAGGGCAAACGATAATTTCTTCATCTTTTTATTTTTTAAAACAATATGTCGACCTGTTGTTATTATATCGCAGGAACCGCAAAGATGCTGGTGCATGAATGTTGTAAAATCAATCTCAAAAAATTTAATAAAATAGAAGCCGTCTTTTCAGACGGCCTCATTTTTATTAACCGGTAATTAATCCGGTAAATGATAAAATGCTTTTACAGCATTATAATCTTTCCAGTCTGGCGGATGCACCACTGCATTGCCTGAAACGCCGCCCGGAATTAGCACATACCTGTACTGATAATAAGCTATATTCCCGTCTGTAACCGTGCTGGCGTCTGCATTAGCATACAGAAAAATATTATTGACCGTGAAGGAGGGCGTTATGCTTATGCCGGAATATATATCCAGGAAAGGCAGGAGCACAACGTTAGGTTCATCAGCAGTTCCAAAGTTGAAATAAACATGAATATCGCCGCCGTTAATTATATCGCTGGTAAGACTTTGCGACGTAATACCCGCATAAAAGC
>JAEWBD010000376.1 GCA_023391315.1 Bacteroidota bacterium
ATTCCCACTATTACCATGCGCAGCCTGGCCGATGAATATAAAGGCGGCACATTTGAATTATTAAAAACGCTTCCGCTCACATCATCACAAATTGTTTGGGGTAAATTCTTTGGCGCCCTGCTTATTGTTTTGCTCGCTTTAATTCCAACAACCATTTATGCATTTTCATTGCAGCAGTTAAGCGCCGCCGGCGGTATAGATGTGGGCGCTACCATTGGCAGTTATATTGGTTTGTTTTTATTGGGCGCGGTATTTACGGCTGTAGGTTTATGCGCCAGCAGTTTTACCAATAACACCATTGTTGCCTTTATTGGCGGCGCATTTGTTTGTTTGGTTTTATATGCAGGATTTGATGCCTTAAGCCAGTTGCTTTTCTTTTCAAACGGGCTGGATTATTATGTGCAGATGCTCGGCATCAACTTTCATTATAAAAGTATAAGCAAAGGTGTGATTGATATACGCGATATCATTTACTTCCTGGCAATCATCCTGTTCTTTATGCTTCTTACAAAACAAAATATTGAAAAAAGATAATGAAGTCTGTCAATCAATATTTACGCCCCAAAAATCAATGGCTTATTTTGCTGGCAGCCTTAGTTGTACTTATCTATACTTCAACTTTATTCCGCTATAGAGTTGATCTCACTGCCGAAAAACGTTTCAGCTTAAATGCATCAACCAGAACCTTGTTGAATAATGTTGACACAGCTATCAACATCACCGTTTTTCTTACGGGCGATTTGCCTGCTGATTATAAAAAGTTAAGTATTGCTACAAATGATTTATTAAATGAGTTTCGCGATCTAAGCAATAATAATATCCGCTTTCATTTTGAAAAACCCGGCGAGAATTTAACGGATAGCCAGCGCCTGAATTTATACGACAGCCTGCAGCGCCTCGGTGTTGTGTTTGAACAAAGCAGCAACATTGCAACGGGGAATGAAAAGGCAGTGCAGCAATTAATTATCCCTTCCGCCATTGTTCAGTATGGAAATTACAGGCCGGTTGCCGTGGATTTAAGAAGCAGCCGCACGGTGTTTAAAAATTATAATGTGGTGGATGAAGACCCGCAACCGGATAAAGAAGCAACCTTAAATGCAGCCGAGGCTTTGTTGGAATACAAGTTTGCCAATGCCATAGATAAACTCACAAGAAAAGAAATTCCAACTATTGCATATTGCATTGGCAATGGGGAAGCAGGGCCGCAATATGTAAACGATCTTATTCAAAACCTGCGCAACGATTATAATTTAGCCTTATTTGATTTAAAACAGGCCTATCCGAATCCTGAACTCATCAATACTTTATTAATTGTAAAACCTACTACACCTTTTACAGATGAAGACAAGTTAAAGCTTGACCAGTATGTAATGCACGGAGGTAAGATTGTTTGGTGCATTGATAAATTATACGCTGAATTAGACAGCCTCATGCGCAGCCAGGCAGATTTTGTTGCCTTCGACCGCAACCTTAATATTGATGATCTTTTATTCAGGTATGGCGTGCGCATAAACGGTAATCTTGTGCAGGATTTAAATTGCAGCAAAATACCGCTGGTTACCGGTTACAATGCTGATGGCAGCCCGCGTATGCAGCGTTTTCCCTGGCCTTATTATCCATTTCTTTCTTCGCCCAATAACAATATTGTTTCCAAAAATTTAGACCGTGTGCTTTCCATCTTTCCTTCAGGCATCGATACCATAAAGGCGCCCGGTATTACAAAAACAATATTGCTGTCAACCGATACATCCAGCCGGCTTATAAGTTCGCCGGCTATGGTGAGCATTAAGAAAATAATGGATGACATCAGCACTAATAATTTTGCTTCTTACAATGAACATTATATTCCGGTTGCGGTGTTGCTGGAAGGAAAATTCAATTCTTTATATGCCAACCGCCTTACGCAAAGCACGAAAGATTCAGTAAGCAAAGCCTTAAACAAACCGTTTGCATCAACCAATATAAACCCCACACAGCAAATTGTAATGAGCGATGCCGATATTGTAACCAATGCCATCAGCACCACAACCGGCCCGTTGCCAATGGGAGAGTTGCCTTACGAAAACTACCGTTTTGCCAACCGTGAATTTTTTCTCAACTGCATAGATTACCTCACCAGCACCAGCGGCATTTTTGAAAGCCGTAATAAAGATTTCACATTACGTTTATTAGACCGCAAAAAAGTGGAAGGTCAAAAAACAGCCTGGCAACTGATAAACATTGCTATACCTATTGCATTAATCATAATGTTTGGTTTTATTTATCAGTGGCGCAGGAAAAAGCGTTTTGGGGTGTAATATTGCAAACTCATGTCACGAGATACTATCAGCTACATTGTATTCGGTATTGTTCTAATATTAGCCCTCGTTTTCGATCTTGGTCTTTTAAGCAAGAAAAATAAAACCGTTACCATAAAACAAGCTTTGCTTCAAACCATTTTCTGGGTAGCGCTCGGCCTGTCATTCTTTGTTTTTATGTGGTTTGAAAATGGTAAAACCCTTGCACTTGAATACATCAGCGCCTATTTAATGGAATGGAGTTTAAGCATTGATAACATTTTTGTGTTCATTCTCATCTTCACTTCATTCTCCGTAAAAGAACAATATTATTCCCGCGTGCTGCTGCTGGGTATATTGATGGCCATTGTATTCCGTGTCATTTTTATTACAGTGGGCGTTGCGCTTGTAAACCGTTTTGAATGGCTGTTATATATCTTTGGCGCCTTCCTCGTATATACCGGCTTTCATATGTTTACCAGTAAAGATGATGAAGGCTTTGATCCCGAAACGTCAAAAGCTTATAAGGCTGTAAAGAAACTATTCCCGCTCACCAACAGCGATGGCGGCGGCAAACTATGGATACGGCAAAATGGAAAACGCTATTATACCACCCTGTTTGTGGTGGTAATGATGCTGGCTTCCATTGATCTTGTTTTCGCATTGGATTCTATTCCCGCGGTAATGGGCATTTCGCGGGATAAGATGGTGATCTATACGTCCAATATTTTTGCCGTGCTTGGCTTAAGAAGTTTATTCTTTTTGCTGAAAGGAGCTGTTGCCAAATTCGATTACCTGCAGGAAGGCATTGCCATTGTGCTGGTATTCATCGGGCTTAAAATGATCGGCGCACACTGGCTGGAACAATGGCTCAGCCCAACCACGCTGGTGTTTATATCACTTGGTGTAATTATTATTTGCATTACAGGCTCTATTTTATTATCCATCAGGAAGAATAACCGCGCTAAACAATTGCAGGCATAAATGCTGCGCATTTTTACGTTTTATTGTTTGCCGATACCGCTTTTACATAGATGCTTGGCGAAAATGCGGGCTTGACAATACGCAACCTCAACTTTTGTTTTGCTATTGTGCTGCGTTTGTCGGGCGCGACGAAACTTTGCTCAACAAAAAATTTTATCTTGAGCTTTAAATAAAAATCAACAACAGTTCCGGCAGACGGAATGTTACTATCCGCACTTCGCCAAGTCCGAACGTTAGCCGCAATACATCTACCAGCTTTCGAATTTTAAATTGGTTACTTAAAAAAATACAATGAAATCTATATCATTAATCATCCTTATTCTTTTTTCAACCTTGGTTTTAGCTGCTCAAAAAAATATCGTAACAGATACCAATTCAGTGAAGTCAATTGAAGGTATTGTAAAAAAAGTTTTGCAATTAGTGTCTGTAAAAAAGGGACAACAAAGAGACTGGGATGCATTAACTAATTTATTCTTGCCTACTGCTACTTTTACTGTACTTAATAATATGGATACAACTAACCGGCCGGTAGAAACAATTGGCCTTACTGAATTTATTGTATTACTGCATGACGAATATTATGAGCAAGGATACCTGGAGTACGAAATTGGAAAAGTAATCAATGAATATAATGGCATAGCAAATGTATTTCAAAGTTTCTATGGAAAAGATTCCGAAGGAGCAGAAGAACGCGGAATTAACAGTTTCCAATTAGTTTATTTTGAAAATAGATGGTGGGTAGCACATCTTTTATGGACATTAGAATCTAAAAATAAAAAGATACCTAGAAAATATTTACAAAATTAAAACATCATTATTACTTGTGTAGGCAGCTAATAACTAAGCTTGCGTTGTGTCCGAAGGGCAAGCAATGAAAGCGCTGTTGAACGATAGGCGTAATTGCACAGGGATTATAAAAAGACAGTACATTGTAGTTTAAAAAGAAAGATTTCAACAATAACAATCATAAACTGAAAAATTATGGCAAGCATTAATCCACACATTAATTTCAACGGCAATGCAGAAGAAGCATTCAATTTTTACAAATCAGTATTTGGCGGAGAGTTCTCAAGAATAGCGCGTTTCAAAGATTTGGCAAGTGCTGAATTCCCGGTAGCAGAACATGAAGCAAATAAAATAATGCACATTGCTTTACCCATTGGCAAAAGTGTTTTAATGGCTAATGATGTGCCTGAAATATTGGGACGAACAAACGAAAATGAGAACAGAAGCAAAATTGTAATTAGTGCAGAAAGCAAGGAAGAAGCGGACAGGTTATTCAATGGGCTATCGGCAGGCGGGCAAATTGAAATGCCTATTTCCGACAGCCCCTGGGGTTCATATTTTGGTATGTTTAGAGACAAATATGGCATTGAGTGGATGGTGGACTTTGACTCAAATTATGAGGGGCAAATATAGCTGCAGGAAAACAGTGAACCCCTTTGAGCGCAGGCATTGTGTCTTTACCAAACACCTGTTTCTTGCAAACTATTTAAAAACTTAATCAGCTTACCCTTTCTGTAGACGATAAATTCATAAACTGATCTTTGGCTTTTTCAGCTTCACCGCCATGCCATAAAATGGCTTCTTTAATGCTGCGGACATCATGTAAATAATAAGGCGTTCTGTTTGTTTTGGGAAGAGGCCAATTCCCTATAAAAGCATGGTGTATCATTCACGGCCGTTTGGCGTCAAATTCAGGGCCGCCATCGGCTAATCCGTGTCCCAAATCATGCAGTAATAAATCAGTATAAGGATGAATGCGCTGGTTGGATAATTGCGGTACGGCAAAACCAACTCCCGTTTGCATAGTTGGTATGCGGCATGGGCACAGATTTATGAATTCAGAAAATCACTTTCAGCCATTCATGGCTGCTTCGTCCACAAACCAATGTAATTCGCCATGTACCGGCTTTATTATTTGCGAAGGATATTTTTTGGGGTCATATGGCTTATGCATTACATTGTTTAAAGCTGCCGCTTTGCCGCTCCCACTTACAATAAATGCTATTGAATGCGCTGCATTTGTTATGGGCGCTGTTATGGTTATGCGGTACATATTCTGTTGCTCCAGCCATAAATATGTACACCATTTGGTTTGTTCATTAACAGCATCGGCATGGCCGGGAAACAATGAAAGTGTATGCGCATCGTCACCCATGCCCAATAAAACAATGTCAAATGTTGGCTCGTTTGTGCCTTTATTAAAATAATGCTGCAGCACTTCTTCATATTCAGCAGCCGAAGTTTCAGGGCTCATATTCTCCGTTTGCATAAAATGCACGTGTGCTTCATTCACTGCCACATGATTTAATAAAGTTTCGCGTATCATTCTTGCATTACTGCGCTCGTCGTTATATGGAACAAAACGCTCATCGCCTATAAAAATATTGGCACGGCTCCAGTCAATCTTATTTTTATAGGCATCAGTTGCCAGAAGCGCATAAAGCCTCTTTGCTGTATTACCACCGGTAAAAGCAATTGAAAAGCGTTCTTTTGTTGCTAATGTTTTGCAGGTGCAATCTGCCATCCAGTTGGCAAGGTGTTCGCACAAATCATCATAATCTTTACAAACATGCAGTTCCATTATGTATTGTTTGTGCCGAAGATAAATACAAATGTTTGATGGCTTACGGGTTGTTTGAATTAATGGAAAAAATATCGTTGAAATGAGTTGTATTAAATTTCAAACTTCGCTAAGTTGATTTGAAAGAAGGCGGGAATATTAATCTCAGCCGTGCAGGTATTTCAAGATGCCTAAATATCATGCTTTATTTGTTTGCACTTTCTTAGCCGTCTTTTCTATATGGTCAAACAGGAGAATTAAAAAGTTAATGGCAATGGTGAAATTCAATAAATTGCTTTCGTTAGAACTTATTTGTGACACTTTACGCTTCAGTGCTATTTTTTCATTGCCAAGACTTTCTATTTTTCCATCAATTTTTTTTTGAAGGGATTGAGTTCTTTGAACAGCCAGCATAAAATTCTGATAGAATGATTCAAACAAACCTTCTTCGCTTGCTTGTTTCATATCGCTAATTATAGCAGTGCTGCTGTCTGGTGAAGAATATGAAATGCTTTTAGCAGCTTCGTCAAGGCTATTTAATGCGCGAAACATTTGATCTGTTACTTCAGACATAAAAATATTTCTTGCTTCTGTGTACCCACCCACAGTACTTTCAATTACTGCGTTTAAATGCACCTGGGAAAAATTATAGTTTGTTGCGCCAAGCATATTATATTGTAAAAAAGCAGTAAAGTCCTTTTCAATTTGGGCAATGCGGTCTTCTGCTTTTTTTTTATCACTGCTATAACCACGTTGTATAAAATTTGAGATAATAAAGATTATCAGCGCTAATAAGAAGGGAAAGATTTTTTTAATCTTCATATAGCATAATATATTGTTTTCAAATTTAAAATTTGACAGGATAGCCGATTATTTTAACGAGCTCATATCAATTACAAACCGGTATTTAATATCGCTGTCCTGCATTCTTTTATAAGCATCCTGTATATATTGAATAGGTATCACTTCAACATCTGCAGTAATGTTTTTCTCTGCACAGTAGTCAAGCATTTCCTGTGTCTCGGGCAATCCGCCAATTAATGAACCGGCAATACATTTTCTTGTAAATACAATATTGAAAGACGGCACATGCATCGGTTCGGTGGGCAAGCCAACACAAATTAATGTGCCACCGGTTTTTAATAAACCAACATACATGTTATAATCATGTGTAGCAGATAAAGTGTCAAGAATAAAATCAAAAGAGTTAGCAACGGCTTTTAATTGTTCTTCATCTGTTGTTACAACAAAATTGTGTGCACCTAATTTTAATGCGTCTTCTCTTTTTCTTTCATGCGTACTTAACACAGTAACATCTGTGCCAAATGCAACACCAAATTTTATTGCCATGTGCCCAAGCCCGCCCAATCCTATAATTGCAAGCTTATGCCCCTTACCTATTTTCCACCGTTTCAGCGGAGAATAAGTGGTGATGCCTGCGCATAATAAAGGCGCTGCTTTTTCCGGGGGAAGTTTTTTATCAACCTTCAATACAAATCTTTCATCTACCACAATCTTACTTGAATAACCTCCTTGTGCAATTGTTTTTCCATCTCTTTCATAAGCGCTGTAAGTGTATGTTGCGCCGTTGGCACAATGTTGTTCCAAGCCATCGTTACAATATTCGCAATCGCGGCAGGAATCAACTAAACAACCTACACCGGCAGTATCTCCAGGTTTAAACTTTTTTACATGTTCACCAACAGAAACAACCCGCCCAATGATTTCATGACCGGGCACCATTGGATAAACAGAAATGCCCCAGTCGTTATTTATAAAATGAATATCGGTATGGCAAACACCGCAATACAAAATGTCAATTTCAACATCATGCGGACCGGGATTTCTTCTTTCGAAATTGAAAGGCGCCAATGTATCACCGGCTTTTTGCGCAGCGTAAGATTTAGTTGGTATCATAATAGAATTTTAAATAGTAATTAAATATTATTGCACAACCCAATCAGTGTATGTGTCTGTTTCAGTGACCAATTTATCTC
>JAEWBD010000401.1 GCA_023391315.1 Bacteroidota bacterium
GTGTCTACCGGCATGGAGGGATCGTTTTTGCCGGAATAATTATGATAGTTGCCGCCATAGCCTGAAATCCAGTACAACACCGGGAATTTTCTATCGGGCTCCTCATAATATTCTTTGGGCAGCAATATGGCTGCGTTAATAGTTGTTGGTCTTTTGTAAGATGCAGAAAGTAATGCCGACGGCACTTTCAGCTCCTTTACAAATTGTGTTTCAGCAAAGCTTTTTTCTTTGATTACATTATTACAGGCAATATTAAAAACTGCACCCGTATTCTTTGTGAGCTGTACCGTTATTGCATCGTTATACATATTGCCGGGGCTTTCACCAATTGAGCGCCCGCCTTCATTCTTATCCCACACCACCTGTGCGTTATATTCGCCCCTTTCTATATCCGATAGTTTAACAGGAAATGAAACTGCATTATCATCAAACAAAATTTTACTGCCTGGTTGTATGTTATTTACCGTGATGGCAAAACAGGGAAACCTTTCAACGCCAACCATTTGGTCTTTTGGTGATTTGGACTCCTTTGAAAGAAACAAAAGCACCTTGCCTGAAAAGTTTTCATCAGATGCGGCTGGTGTAAAGCTTACGCTGAACTTTTGGCCATAAACATGTAAAACGCTTATGGTGATGGCAATTAAAAGACAGCATTTTTTATACTTATTCATTGCAGATAGTTTGTTCGGCCAGGGCTTCAACAGCGTCTGGCCGGTTTTTACAATGCTTATTTAAAAAGTTTTTCTTCAGCGAGTTTCGTTCCTTCCACACGCGCTTTAATTTTTGCAAACGCTGTATCTCTTGAAGTTGAAACATCATCGGCAAAAGGAGAGAAGCCGCAATCGTCTGTTGTGCCAAGCCGTTGCAAAGGAATTTTTGCTGATGCTTCAATAATAACATCGCGTATTTCTTCCGGCGTTTCAATGCGTGGGTTCAATACATCTGTTACACCGATAAATACGGTTTGATTGGGGCGAAGATTTTCTTTGATGCATTGTAAAACATCCTCTTTATTTTTTTCGCCTGCATATTCCAGGAAAAAATTGCCTGCGTTCAATTCAAACAATAAAGGCAATAAATCATTGTAACTAATATCTGCGCTGTGCGTAGAATCATGATCGCCGCCCGGACAAGAATGAACGCCGATCTTTTTTCTTTCTTCTTCAGAAAAACGGGCCAGTACTTTATTGTTTAAATCAATGAATGATCTCAATAAACTTTTTGAAGGATCGAGTTTTAAAGCAAGCCTGCCTTCCGTAAAATCCACCTGCACAAGATGGGCGCCGGCGTTTAAACAGCTTCTTATATCGGCTTCGGCTTCATTCACCAGGTCATTTATAAACTGCTCCTGCGAATAATTTTCAATGCCTTCCTGCGGATATAATAAACTGATGGCAGATACAGCAATCACCGCCTGTTTAACCGGCAAACCTGTTAACTGCTTTGCTTTCTTTAAATAAGCATCTGCATAATTTGTATAATGAAACGGGCCTGATGTTATGGTCGGCAATTGCCTTGTATGCCCGTCTGCAAAAGGAATTACCACGCCATTTGGTGAAAGGTTTTTTATACCACTGATTGGATAAGTTGCAAAGCTTGGTTTTGTTTGTTCACCATCTGTAATAACCGGTGAGCCCGTTTCTTCAAAACGCTGTATGGTTTCTTTTAAAGCTTTATCAAAAAGTTGCTGTAATTCGTTTTCATTTATTTGCTGTTGTGCAAATGCCCCTAAAGCCTCTACGAGATATTTTGGCCGGGGAACACTGCCAACAGGGTATGTTCTTATTTTCATAGTTGTAGTTTTTATTTTTATCGGGTCAGACGCTTTTAGAGCGTCAGACCGTTGTAAGGAATTTTATTTATTCAAATCAATATTTGCATAGCCCTCTTTTGCACGCATTGCGGCGCGTTCTACATACACATTCCTGTCCTGCGGCGCCCATGTGTTTAATCCATCCACATAACGGTTGAACATGCAAAAAGCTGCCGCTATTAAAACAGTATCGTGTATTTCCTTATCAGTTGCACCAAGGTTTTTAGCATGTTCTATCTGCGCTGGTGTAACATGCCTGCCGCCTTTTTGCACACTGCCCGCAATGCTTAATAATGCTTTTAATTTTGGTGAGATGGACGTTGACTCGTAGTCTTTTTTAATATCATCAATAAACTGCATGTCACATTCAAAATAATATTGCGCCAAAGCACCATGCACGTTCTGACAATAAAAACAATCATTTTGTGAGGATACATAAGCACCAATCATTTCACGTTCACCGCGTGATAAAGTATTGTTATCATCATGCAATAAAATTTCTGCCAGTTCATTCAATGCCTCACCTGTTTCAGGGCTGAATTGCATAGGCCCGCGAATACCGGGCAAATCGTTTTGTAAATTGATAAATGCCATAGTGTGTTATAAGTTTAACATTATAGATTTTAAATTCCGGAATTATTTTGGCTGCACATATCCTTTCTCCGCCATGCGTTTTCCCATTGTTTCATATTCTTTTTCATCGGTTGGCGTAAAGCTGGCCAGGCCATCAACATACCTGTTAAACATGCTGAATGCCGCAGCGATTAAAACTGTATCATGAATCTCTTTATCAGTGGCGCCTTCTTTTCTTGCGGCCTCAATATCTTCAGGCTTTACTTCTTTGCCAAGAATTTGCACTTTG
>JAEWBD010000405.1 GCA_023391315.1 Bacteroidota bacterium
GGTTAGCCCATCCGTTTCATACACTTTTTCTTCATTGGTTAATTTAAGGTCAACAATATTTTTCCAGCCAAAACAGAAATCAGGATGCCTCAATGTTGTGCGCATGAAAGTTTCAGCTTCTTCCAGGTTATATAACGACATATAACCTAGTGAATCGCGGTTGGCATAAAAAGCATACCAGCCCAGGCCCGGTACATCTATACCGTGTTTGCCGGAAAATAATTCTTCATATTTTAAAGTAACCGTTTCTCCATGCTCTTTATATACCGCGCCTGCTTTCCCAGCCATGATTATATTGCGCGGGTTCCAACTTATTTTATAATGCCAGGGATTGTCATCACTTTCAGGGGCAATCAATCCGCCGCAATGCGATTTAAAAGATATGATCCTGCCGCCCTTTTCTTTTATTGAATGAATGAGCTGCATGGCACTCATGTGGTCAATGCCGGGATCGAGCCCCATTTCATACAAAAACAAAAGTTTGTTTTCTTTAATAGCAGCCGAATGCTTTCTTATATTATCATCGACATAAGAAGCCGTGAGCAAATTTTTATTTAATTCGATACAGTCGACCGCAACGAGGTAATGCAAATGCGCCGGCATTAAAGAAATAACGATATCTGCGCTGCCAATATATTTTTTTCTTTGTTCCGCATTGGTAATATCCACAGATACCGCTGTAACATTTTTATGTGTGCCAACTTTCTGCTGCACCAATCGGAGATCGTTGTCTGCAACAGTAACCTGCCAGTTTTTTGCCGCAGCTAATTGTTTAAGATAATCAATAAGAACAGATGAAGATTTTCCGGCGCCAAATAACACAATATGTTTCGAGGTAAGTTCAACTGGCATTATAAAAATTTGTGCTCAAATTTAGGAATGAATGGATCAGTTATCATTCACCACATATAACTGTTTTACATCCGAGCTGATCAGGGAAATTTTAGACGTGGCATAAGTTGATGCCTCATCTTTCGGCGTTTTAATGGTTACATCCCTGCCTGCCTTTAAATTATGTAAATAAAATGTTTCGCCTTTTTTAAAGTTGTTGGCAGCGTTAAAATATTGTACATCCACCACCACAAGATCAAGATCAACATCGCCTATATTTTCAACCTTAATACTGGCTACGCCGTTCTTCATTTCAACCTGTGCTGGCAGGTTTACATAACCTGCTATAATTTTTTTGCTATTGACAGATGGCTTTACCGCTGCAGCATTCTTTACATTAACACCTTCTTCTTTGCTGTTATTAGCAGTCTTTGAATTATCTGCAGTTTTATTATCGAGCGCTTGTGTTTTATCAATATCATCATCATTGGATGGCTGGGCATCCTGTGTTGGTGCAGGTGATATTGCCGCGATTTTAGAATCATGATTAAGGGCAGGTTGTACATATACTTTTTTTCTTTCCTTGGCACGTTCAGCCAGCACGGTGTTTTTAGAAATCAAGGTTGCCTGCTGTTGTGTGGATGAAATCCCCGGCTTTTCATCTGTAGCAGCATTAACGGTTTGAATTGAATTGGTGGTATTGGCCCCGGAAACCGCCTGCTGCCTGGGTGCAGGTGAAGGTATGGCAGGTATATCCGTATCATGAAAAAGCCAGTATGCAATACTGAAAATTATGATCAGGGCAAATGCAGGCAATATAAAATCTCCTGTTTTGCCAAATGAAAGCGACCGCTTTGCTTTTTGCTTTTGCTGCAAAATATTATCAATGTATTTATCTTCCAATGCATGGAGCGGCTGCGCATATTTCGTTTCAAGTAGGGGTGCTTTTTTATCAGGCTGTTTGCCAGGTGCGCTTTTTGTATTGAATAGCACTTTTTGCGCTGTGGCTGAGATATCGTCCTTTTCTTTTTCCCAATCCAGCCAGGCATCTTCCCAGCTTAACGATTTTGATGTTATGTCATGCGCCTGGCTGGTTACCATGCTTCTCTTTACACTGCGCTTCTTTTCATTTTCCGGCTGGTTATCTTTAATGGCAGGCGTAGCCACGGTTTGAATTTTACTCCACGCTGCAGAAACTTTATAGCGTGGTTTTTCTTTTATAGCCGGTGAAGCATCATTATCATTGTTAATGGCTATTGCAACATGTGTGTTAGGTTGCGCCGCTTTCGGAAATGTGTTTGTTGCCGCCTGTATTACGTTGCTTTCGCCGGGTAATGGTACGTATTGCTTAAACTGCGGTATTTCTCCCGGGTAACGCCATGCCGCACTGCTGCCATCAACCCATATTAAATCATATGGGCGCAGATTTTTCTGAATAAGCTCCTCTGCCGTAAAAGGGCCTTCTTCTTTATTGTTGCGCAACAGGCGATATACTTTTATACTCATAGTTCAATACGAATAAATATATAATGGCCAATTTCATTTATTTATTGTAAACGCTATGATAAAATTTATGTGACATAGTTTAATTAAGGCTAATCAGCTTAAAGGCATCCTTATCTAGCGATTTAAAAAACTTTTTTCATGAGCTTATTATGTAAGCCTGGTATTTCCTGCAAAGCAGCCGTACAATACCATTGCAGTAATTCAAAATCCAGGTATTTTGCCTGTATGGCAGGGTCTAAGCTTACCCATTTTTTTGCCTCATCCAAATCTGCAGTGTTAAAAATAAAAATGCCTTCGTAATGTTTATCATTTTCTTCAAACGGGCCTGCAACCACCAATTTGTTTTCAGAGGCAAGTTGATTAATATTCGCCATATGGCCTTTAAAGGCAGCGCTTCTCGCGGCTTTGGAAGTATCTGTTGAAGTGCCTTTTTTCAATATGGCAAGCACATACATTTTCATTCCGTGATCATCGGCCTGCAATTTTTTGGCAAGCGCTGAATCGTAATTATTATTTGTTTGTGCCTGTAACTGGCAGAAACAAATAAGTGCAGCAATGCAGGTTAGCATAAGTGTTTTCATTTTGTTTGTTTACTCCAAATTTAAATAATCGCTCACTTAAGCCTGCAAATGTTTCAGGAAGTCTTTATTGATATTTTGATCGGGATTGAATATCTAATTTACCGCCAGGGCAAAGGTCAATGCTAAATTATTTTAAATCAGCAATAGCTACCGCATCCATATCGGAATAAGTATAATTTTCTCCGGCCATGCCCCATATAAATGCATAATTGCTGGTGCCGCAACCGGCGTGAATGCTCCAGGGCGGGGAAATGACCGCTTCGTGATTAGCTACCACAATATGCCTTGTTTGCTGTGGCTGGCCCATAAAATGAAATACACGCTGGTTATCGGCCACATCAAAATAAAAATAGGCTTCCATACGGCGCGTATGTGTGTGTGCCGGCATGGTGTTCCAAACACTGCCGCTATTTAAAATGGTTAAACCCATTACAAGCTGGCAACTCTTTAAACCGTTTTCATGAATATAACGATAGATTGTTCTTTCGTTGCTGGTTTGCAAAGAGCCAAGCACTGCATTTTCTACCTCTTCTTTACGTGCAAGCTGCACCGGGTGCGCAGCATGTGCCGGCGAAGAAAGCAAATAGAAGATAGCAGGCTGCTTTGCATCAATACTTTCGAAGTAAACTCTTTGCACGCCTTTACCCACATATAAGCAGTCAAGCTTGTTTAACTCATATGCCGCGCCATCAGCGGTTATTTTGCCTTTGCCACCAACATTAATGATACCAAGCTCACGGCGTAATAAAAAATAGTCTGCACGCAATTCAGGATGCGTATCTAAAAATAATTTTTGACTGACGGGTTTGGCACCGCCAATAATTACACGGTCATAATGGGAATATACCAATTGAATTTTATCATCCTGCATCAACTTGTCAACCAAAAAAGAGGAACGCAGTTCTTCTGTTTGCATTGCTGCTGTTTCTTTAATACCATGTTCAAATCTTATTTCCATAATTATCTTTTTCGTGGATTGTCAAACGTGAATCGTGATTGTAAGATTATGCCTATACCTTATTCCAATCCTGCTTTCCATTTACCTCGCCATCCAGCCACCATCAACATTTAATATGGTTCCATTAACATAATCAGAAGCATGTGAACACAAAAATATGATTGCGCCCTTTAAATCATCAGGTGTGCCCCAGCGATTGGCCGGGATGCGTTCAAGTATTGATTTATTTCTTACCGCATCGTCGCGCAAAGGTTTTGTATTATCCGTTGCAATATAACCCGGCGCTATACCATTTACATTAACGCCTTTACCTGCCCATTCATTGGCAAATGCTTTTACCAGTCCCGCTACCGCAGATTTGCTTGCCGTATAACCCGGCACAGTAATGCCACCCTGATAAGAAAGCAGCGAACAGGTAAATACAATTTTACCAACGCCTCTTTCAATCATATCTTTTCCAAATTCACGCGTTAAAATAAATTGAGCATTGAGATTTATATCAATTACTTTATACCAGTATTCGTCGGGATGTTCGGCTGCAGGTTTGCGCATGATTATGCCTGCATTGTTTACAAGAATATCAATCGCCTTATCTTCAGCCTTTACTTTATCAATAAAAGCATATACGGCAGTTCTGTTGCCAAGATCAACTTTATATGGCTTGAATGATTTACCAAGCGCTGTAATTTCCTTTTCAATATCGCTGCCGCTTTCCAATGAACGGGATGCGCCTATAATATCTGCACCGGTTTCGGCCAAAGCAATTGCATATGCTTTGCCAATACCTTTATCGCAGCCGGTAATCAATGCTGTTTTTCCTGAAAGATCAAATAGAGGTTGCAAGTTCATTATAAGTTATCCTGTAATGAATTAAATAAGCAAGTGTACGAAGTATATTATTTATGATTAATAAAAGCGAAGCTTTATTTACGAAAACGTTTTAGCATATGAAGTTTGATAGCTGTTGTTTATTCTATTTCTTATCAGATCAATTCAGCAAATTCTTCAAGTTTAATAACATTAATGATAGGAAAGGCTACTGATTTCAATGTATTAAAATGTTTATCATTGGTTACCAGATAATGAACATTCCCTGTAAAAGCACAGTCGACAAACTTATTGTCATCATTATCTGTGCTGATTAACTGAAGTTGATAATACACATCTATCTTTTTCGCATTTGGCAACGTTGTTAAAGCGCCTACAAACAACTCTGCGGTGTCTTTTGAAAAAATTGTTGAAATTTTCTCTTCATATTCTAATAATATCTCATTAGATATGCATAGTTCAAATTTGCCATCGAATAATTTTTCAAATACTGCGGCAAATGCAGAGCGCCGTGAAATACATCGCAATACAACATTAGTATCAAGCACAACCTTCAGCACTTTGATTACTTCATTGGTGATAAATGTTCGTCGGTATAGCCTTTTTCATCCCAAATTGCATCGGCCTTATCTCTTGCTTTTTCAAAAAGAAATTTAGCTATCAATTTTTTAAGTTCCAGCAAGTCGCTTTCAGGAATATCAGATGGAAATAGTTTTAAAAGTTCAAGCTGTATGTTACTTAAAGGCGGTTGTATAACTGCATTTGCCATAATTACATTTTAAACAAATTTACTTCTTTATAATTTATGCAATTTATACTACAATCTTTGCTGTAATTACTCAATTTGTTTTCCAAACATTATTATCCCTGTTGCTGTCAGGCAATTCATGCTTGGGATCAATAATAACAGATTGCACCGGCTGCAATGTTTTTACACGCAATGTAAATCTGGATGATTGCAACCATGTTTCTACGGGCAACTGTATAAGTTGTTTGCTTCCATCTTTTAAATCCAATTCAACAGTACAGGGCATGGCCATTTTCTGAAGGTTGTTCATAATAACAGTTACTGTATTTGCGCCACTTTCCGTTTTATTGCTTACATCAGAAACAGCAATATCCAGTTGCCAGTTGTTTACGAACCATTCTTTCCAAAACCATGACAGGTCTTCACCAGCTTCGTTATTCATGGTTCTGAAAAAATCATCCGGTGAAGGATGTTTATAAGCCCAGTGTTCTGTGTATTTTTTAAATGCATAATCAAAACGATCATGCCCCAATACAACTTCACGCAGTAGAACCAAACCAAACGCCGGTTTAAAATACACTAACGGGTGGCGGTACTTTTCTGTAAGCATATCAGCACGGCTCATCATGGAAGGCGCCAGCGAATCTTTTAATAACGGTACAATTTCATCGGCTGGATTACCTTTTCCGGGCGCATATTCACCATCGCGTTTGGGCGCATATTCGCCTTTATTAAAATCATCGGCAGCATATACATCAATAAACGTATTAAACCCTTCATCCATCCATGCATAACGGCGTTCATCGCTGCCCACAATCATCGGGAACCAGTTGTGGCCAATCTCATGTGCCGTCACCCAATACAATTCATCAGACTTATCATGCCAGCCATCAAATACAATTCCCGGGTATTCCATACCGCCTGCAATACCTGCTTCGTTTATGGCAACAGGATACGGGTAAACAAACCATTTCCCTGAAAAATATTCAATTGATTTTTTTAGATATTCAGTGGCCCTGCCCCATGCATCATTACCTGCGCTTTCAACAGGATAAACAGACATCGCCAAACATTTCTTACCACCAGGCAAATTCACTTTGGCAGCATCCCACATGTATGCTTTTGATGCACCAAAAGCCACATCACGTGTATTGTTCATTTTAAAATGCCATGTAAATGTTTTGTTGTTGAACGTTTTCTGTGCATTATTGTTTACTTCGTCCGCTGTTCTTATCATTATTGTTTTATCGCTGGCCCTTGCATCATTCAATCTCTTAATTTGTGCTGGTGATAATACTTCCAGTTCATTCACCAGTTCACCGCTGCCCGCCACGATCATTCCCTGAGGCACTGTAATGGTGTAATCGAAATTGCCATACTCGCAATAAAATTCGCCACTGCCGAGAAAAGGAAGGTTTGCCCAGCCATTCAAGTCATCATATACACACATGCGCGGATACCACTGCGCTATCTCGTACACCTTCCCATTCTTTGTTGCATAATAATCTGTTCTTCCGCCAAAAGCACCGGGTATTGTATATTGATAGCTGATGTGTATGGCAATGCTTTGTTTGGGAGGCAATGCATTGGCCAATCGCACCTGTAATCTTGTATCGGTAATAATGTAATCAGCCGTAGAAGTTTTGTTTTTATATTCTGTTGAGATGCTTTTAAACGCATATCCGTTTGTATGCGCTTTCTTTCCGCCCCAACCTGGTGTATAAAAGTTAGAGCGGGCATCTTCTTTATAAGTATTCTGATCAATCTCTAACCATAGCGAAGACAAAGAATCAGGGCTGTTGTTGGTATAATAAATGGTTTCTGTTGCAGTTAAAATATCGGAGATGGTGTCAATAGCGGCTTTAATATTATAGTCAGCTTTGTTTTGCCAATATAATGGGCTGGGAGCCCCATTTGAGGAACGAAATTCATTTCCGTTTGTTGTAAAAAAATCCTGCGCAAATAAATCATGCGGGTCATAAACAGATTGTGTTGATTGCGCAATGGAATGTGTTGATAGAAAAACAACTGATAATAAGAGGATAGAATACTTCATCGTGTTGCTGCTTATAATAAGTTTTAGAATGTTGCAAATTAGAGAATTCAATGCTTTACACTCCTCATAAATTATAAGCAGCAATTTTTCGGCTCATCAGTTTAACCTGATTTCCTGCAACCATTCACATATTAATGCAGCATTTGCTCTTCCATTGCAATAGATTTTGGAAAGAGAATATTGTTCTCCAAATGAATATGCAGGTGCAGGTCTTCTTCAAATTCTTTTAGCATGGCTAATGTAACCCGGTAAGTATTGCAGGCATCAACAGGCGGTGTATAGTTTTGGGTAAGTGCAGCAATGCGGGCAAAGCGATCACCTTCCGCATCATGTTCATGCAGCATTGCAGTAATAGGATTTTGCACCGTTCCAAAACGTGGCGCAGTAAGATCGTTGCTATTGTTTGCAGCAGCTACCATTTTTCTTATAAAAGGAAATAAAATCAATTCTTCTTTTTTCATGTGCATGGCTAGTTCACCTGCAGATTCGTCAAACAGTTGCTGCACTTCTTCAAGTTCCGGATGCCGCAGCCCATGCACACTTACTATCTTGTTGAGAAAAGGCTTTATCTCCCTTGTTTTCATTTCCACATAACGGTGATGTTTTTTTTCAATGTAATCAGCCAGCAGATCCAATGGCCAGGAGTTATAGTCAATTGCCTTCTCATCACTTTTCTCAGTAGCCTGTTGCAAGGCATTCAACAAATTACTTACATCTACTTTCTGATTCGCACAGGCTTCGTCAATAGTCTTGTTGCCTTTGCAGCAAAAATCAATGCCATAAGATTGAAATATAGATGCAGTATTATAATCACTGGCTACTAATTCGCCCACGATGGTTTGTGCTGTTATATTATTCATGATTAAATATTTTTTATTTGAAAAGAGAAATGCCAAATATGAACAGGCATGCCACTTTAAGCACTTCTGTTCCTATATAATAAAAATGCAGGTTAGATGGCGGCAGCACTGCATTTTGCATACGCAGTTCAGCACGTGTATCGAGTGCCGGTAAAAGCCAGGAAGCCTGCAGGAGAACGATTAATAATGGAATGAAAAAAGCCAGGTTACGTAACGTTAACATCTGTTCGCCTGATAGCAGCAGGTTAACGAATATTATAACTGACAGTAAAATCTCTACGCGGTTAAGCGCTTTAAAAACAATGCGCCCTATGCCGAGGCCTACAGAAAGTGTAACGTTAGGTGCCCGGAATTTAATCCATGATTCCATAAAACTGATAGCGCAAACAAAGCCAATCCACACAAAAGTGATAACAATTGCTACGGGTAATTTTACTGTTGCCATGTTGAATAAATGTTGAGCATTTTAATAAGATCAATTGCAGGTATAACTTATTATTATTTTATGATGAAACTTCCGATGTCCGTATGCTTCAAAATTCAGGATGCAGCAAAATATCTCACCAGGTAAAACAGCGCCCATCCTGCAAAGCCAATGATAAGTATCCAAACCCAGGCAGGAATACTTTGCGGTGTTTCACTGCCTTCAATAAGAAAAGATTTTTGATCGCCTTTGCCGTAAGCATTAATCATTAAGGGCAACACACCATCTACTACCGCATTTTCTTTAATGCCCTCAACCGCAATGGCGGGGCCATTGCGCACAACGAATGGGATTTTACGAACGCCTTCCTTGCCCGTAGGATCTTTACTTACAATCTTCAATATATGTTCCCCATCTGTAAGCTTACGCGTATCTAATTCAAAGCTCACCGGTGAAAGCACTTCTGCCACAGGCTTGGTATCCTCATCAATAAAAATGAATATGGTACTTTTATCACGCATATTATTGGTTGTTTAAAATCATTCGCTTAATATGATCTTTAGATTTTTCGCCTGGCTTTACCAGCCATTTCACTGAAAAGAAAAGCGTTGCTAATACAATTATAACGGCTATATATACGATAAGGTAATCCCAGCGGCTGTCCGGGCCCGCACCATGTGTAATACCTCTTAAAATTCTAGGCTGGCTCTGTTCACAGGCAGGGCAGGCCGCAACAGTGCCCACAGATGCGATAAAAAAAATAATGATGCTGTTTATAAATTTCTTCATTATTGCGGTGCATTTAATTTTACAAAATCCATAATCTTTTTTACTTCTTCAGGCGTTACGTGTTTGCCGCTATTGCCCCAACTGCTGCGTTCATAATTGATGATAGCAGACACTTCATTTTCACTAAAGCTCATGTTGGTTCCCACTGCAGGCATTACACCAAATTCCTGCCTGGCATCATAACCATTCATTATAATATTTACATACAATTCAAGATCATCACCCAATACCACAGGGCTTCCTTTTAACGGCGGAAATGCTCCCGGCAGGCCTTCGCCATTTTCTTGATGGCACGACTGGCAGTTGGCAACAAATAATGATTGCCCGTTTGCGCCTGCATCTTCAGCAACAGCACTGCCTGCAGCTTCTTTTTTTACTTCTCTCTTGTATAAAAATTCCGGCTGATTGGTTCCATCCGGCAATTTGGTTTGCCTGCGCGACTGTAGATAAGCGATCAGATACAGCGCATCTTTTGATGCCACTACTTTGCCTTCTTTTCCTTTTAAATATTCCGCCGGAACATTTACAACAACATCATTTTTTGAAGGTTCTTTTTTTATGGTGAACAACCAGGGATAAGCAGGCATGACAGATTCCTTTACAACAATACGCGGGTTAAAAAGATGCACAAGGTTCCAGTCCTTTGATGGCTGCCGGTTACCCACATCAGTAAGGTCGGGGCCTGTACGTTCTGTTCCCATTAAGGTTGCAGTGTTACGCCAGAAATCGGTACGTTTTATACCTGCATAATCTGCCGCAAGGCTGGGGCGGCTGCCCCAGCTTTTATCCATATCCACATTGCGTACCTGTTGCGTATGGCAGGCAACACATCCATTCGCTACAAACAATGCTTTGCCCTTTACAGCGTCAGCACTTAATTTTTCTGCTCCGGGCAACGGCTGGTTATTTTCCTGGTTATGAATAGCCGGCAGAATTGCCACCATCAACGTTAAACCAACAAACATTAACGTGGCAGCACCAAAAAGTTTTTTATGATTATTGAAGAATTCCATTATGATTAATATGATTTGGCAGGTTGAGAAATGAATGAACTATCTTTTTCAAGTTGCTGAATGGCCGAAGATTTTACATCTATTTCGTTGGTGCGTTTTATCATTTTATACATATTATAGGCGAAGAATACATGAGAAAGCCACATAAGGGTGCCGCCGATGGCCCGCCACAACCAGTAAGGTTCCATCAATTTTACACCATCCATAAAAGGCTTGCCATTCAGCCATAATAAACCTTTTAATGTGCTGCCATACATAAGCGGCACAGTATAAAAAAGTAATCCTATCAGGGCCATCCAGAAATGAGCGCCTACCGTTATTTGCGGCGCTTCTTTGCCGGTAAGCCTTGGCACCACAGCATATATGCAGGCCCATAAAAAGAATGATATAATACCGTACATGGTTAGATGGGAATGTGCCACGGTAAAATCTGTAAAATGCCAGATAAGATTAGTAGAGCGGAAGGCTTCTGCCGTGCCCTGCATAGAACCGGTGAAATAAAAAATAATACCCACTAAAAAGAACGGAAGTGTATAACTGTCTTTGATCTTATACCAGGCGCCTTTAAAAGTCATGAGGAAATTGGTAGTGCCGGCAATTACCGGAATAGCCATACCTCCGCTGCCAACTATTGCTACAGTTTGCAGCCACCAGGGTATTGCACTGAATACAAAATGGTGTGTGCCGATGAGTGTATAAAATAATATCTGCGTCCAGAAAGCAAGGATACCAAGGCTGTAGGAATAGATAGGTTTGTTAAGCTGCTGTGGCAGGAAATAATATACAATGCCAAGTGTAAATAACATAAACCACATTCCTACACCCTGGTGCATGTAATAACCCTGAACGATGGTTTCTCCTAAACCATTTTGCCAGGAAGGAATATAAGCAGTTAGCGAGATTACGATAGTGAAAATAATGGCCGATACCATATACCAGTTGGAGATATAAATTTCTTTTGTGGTGCGGGCCGCAATGGTTTTAATATAATTGATAAGGCTGAGTGCAAGACCAATACCGAATAACAGCATAACAGGCCATACATATTCACGGTATTCACCGCCGCCGTTATTAATACCCGCCATTAAACAAACAGAACCAATAATAACCGATGCATTGATAAGGAACAACGCATACCAGCCCAGTTTTATGCTATATATTTTTACATTGCTTACCCTCGGCACTATATAATTGCCCAGGCCAAGCATGCCAAGCGAAGCCCAGCCCCAAAAAACAGAATTGGTATGCACAGGGCGCAGGCGGCCAAAGCTAAGCCAGCTCACATGGTCAGCATCGGGCGCCACGAATTTAATGCCGAGGTATTCGCCGATAGTGGTTCCAAATAACAACCAGAATGCTGAGCAACCCAGGTACCAAAGCACCAGCCGGGATAAAGCAGGATCGATATTTGGACGCGGTAAAGCCTTCTTCTTGATGGCCACGATAGGCATGCCTGGCTCCTGGCTAATGTTCAGTAAACCTCTCGAATCTTCTGCGGGTTCGTTTCCTGATAATTCATTATGGGAAAGCGAATAATCGAGCGCTTCTTTTCTTTTCTTCAATACGTCATTAACTTCTTCATCCGGTAATGCCTCCAGGTATTTGGCCAGCTTTGCGGCTTCTTCAAGGCGTATTTTATTCCGCTGCCGGTTAATGGCATTGCTTATTTTAATGGTAAGAAGAATAAGACCTGCCAGTATAGGAATTAAAATAAGTATGATGGTGATGATAATGCCGCCTTCGCCCAGCAAGGAAGATGCGTCGGGCTTTCCAGGCGTTTGGGCTACAAGGTTACTGCCTGGTAAGAAGATAAATAATGATGCCAAGAAGACTAAAAGAATATTGCCTGCCTTGCCGGAAGATTTTTTATGCCGGAGCTGTAACAATTGTTCAATCTGTTTACTGCTGAGTTGCTGCGTATATTCCTTTAGCTTCTCTTTATAGGCTTCTGTTTTGTGTTTCTTATAACTGCTCCTCAGCGTTGAAACTCTTTCTTTGAGCATAAAGGCAGCTATGAGCAGCATAATTGCAATGATGAGCATAAGCCACAGCCATGCTTCTTTTGATTCAAATGAAAAAGCTGATGGCTTCATGCCCTGCGCCCACAATGGAAAAGCGGTAAAAAGCAACGGGATAATGGACAGGCACTTCATCAATAACGTATTCCTGCATTTCATATTTAAGATATTAATACCTTTTTGTCTTTTTTATTTAAAAAAAATTATCTTTTTAAAAAAGCTATATTATTTTCAAGCGCTTCTGTAAAAGCATCTATCCTTGTATTTTGCAGCATATCGAACAAACCCTGCCGTACTTTCTTAAAGTCAAAGTGAATGGGGCATGGCTTTATTTCCGAACATTGTTTTAGACCGAGGCCACAGCCGTAAAAAATTTTATCGCCGTCTACTGCCTTTACAACATCTGCCAGCGATTGCTTCATAGATCCTTTATCAAGGTAAAACCCGCCTGAAGGGCCTTTGGCAGATTGCAACAAACCCTTGCGGGTTAAATCCTGCAGAATTTTTGCAATAAAATGTTCGGGTGAATTAATGCCTTTGGCTATTTCTTTTATACCTACCCTGCTATCCTGTTTTGTTTTTTGTGCAATAAATATCATAGCCCTTATAGCATACTCGCAGGTTTTTGAAAACATTCTTTGTTTTTATGATGCAAAGATAAATTCCAATTTTTAATAAAAGAGAAAAAACTCTTTTATTTGCCAAATAAATTTTTACGGGTAGGGCAACTTACCATCGGCACAGCAAAACAGGCCTGGTAAAGAGTTTCGAAAAATATATTCATACTCATTTCCGCGGTTAGAACACTATCTCGGACCGGCCATGTTTATATATTCATTTCATTCCCAATTGTATCCTGCCTTCCGGTGTAAGCATTTCAAATCCCCACGGCGGATCAAATGTCAATTCAACCACTATTTCTTTTCCCGGGAAAATTTTTTCCAGTGCATTGTGTACTCCATTGGTAATGGCTTCGCCCATCGGGCAATGCGGTGTGGAGAGCGTCATTGTTACAATAATATTGTCCTGGTTAAACGCCACATCATATATCAGTCCAAGGTCTATCACGTTTACAAAAAGTTCAGGGTCTATCACATTATACAGCGCTTCCTGTGCTTTTAATTTTTCCGCAGAATGTGGATCGCTTAATGATATAGTCATCATACAATTTTTGTTTTATGCAGCAGCACCTTCATTACATTTATTACATACAGCGAAGACACTATTATCCATATCGCAGCGGCAATGCGGATGATAATAGCTGCATTTATAACGATGCCTGCGCAAAGCATTATAAGGGCAAGTATATAAAGCCTGAATTGCCATTGCACCAAAGTTTCGCTGTATAATTGTTTGGGCAACGGCACCTTTACTTTTCCTGAAAGGTTTTTGTAATGCGCATTCCATACAATAAAGGGTAGGGTTTTAAATGTTTTACCGAGTATGATACCTGTTATCCATCCCATAAATAAAAGGGCGCCATATAATATTGCCCAACGGGAACCTGCTGCGTATACAATTACAGGTATCAATAATATAGCGGCGCCCAGGCTTAGGAAAGAAATAAAGGTATGTTTCATCTGCACATCTACATTTTTTCTAACGCGGCTTTTGAATGTATCATATAAATACAGCAGCCAGCATACAATACCGGCAGCAATCAATATAACATATATAATTATCCTTGCCGCAACAATGCCAAAAAAATAACCGTCGCATAAAAAAAATAATAATCCTGCATTTTGAAGTAGGCAGGCATATAGCAGCAGCTTTTGCTTTGCAGATTTGCCTAACAAAAACATAGGTACAAGTTTACTGCTTACACCGGTTATTAGTTGAAGAAACCAGCCGGCTAACCCTGCATGTGCATGCAATTTTAAAATTTCAAGATGGTTTTTACTGAAGAAAGGATAGCGTAAATTGATAGCGAGGAGCAATCCAGCTATAGCTGTAAATAATAACCACGCTCCTGAAGTAACAACAAATAATTTTACAACCGAATAACGAATACAAATACGGCTTGTAAATAATACATTGATAAGGTAAGCGCATGCTGATAACACAATCAGCGCCCCCCCGCTTATCATTAGCCAGCCGGTATAAAAGTTATAAAAAGCCACAACAAGCAAAACAATGCCTGCTGTTAAAGTATACCAACATATAGCTGCGATAGTTGGACTAAACAAATCACGTTCGCATATTACAGGCAGCAGTTGATGCGCTGCGCCAAAGATGATCATTGTTCCCCAGCCCAGCGCTGCTGTATGCACAATTGCCAGCAGGTGCGGATTGAAATAGTGGCTTGTGAGATTACCTGCATCAAAAAACAGTAAAAAGCAAAGAACCCAAAATGCTATGGTGGCCGTTGCATAAAAAGGAAGAACTGCATTGTTGGGTGGAGCTTTGCCTATATTGATATCTGCCATTGAGCAGGATTATTTACTGTTATACTGATGATGTTTTAAATAAGATCATCTTCACATTCTTTTCATCAATTGTGTGAATATGCACTTCATAATTTTTATTTGCCAGGTCTTCAAGAAGATATACAGGCACTCTTTTATGATGAACAAATAACATGTTGCCTTTGGGAAGTTCATCTAATTCTTTCAAGATGGTTTGCATCGGTAAAGGCATCTCCAGGCGGCGTACATCTATTTCTTTAATCTTCTCTTTTGAGAAAGCATCATATACTGATTGAAAGGAATCAGCATCATCCATAATTACTTTATCACCTGCGTTACCAGCAGCTTTATTTACAACATCCTCTCGTTGTTTTTTCAGGAAATAAGTATAAAATTCAGTATGGCTTTTTGCTTGCACATAACTGTCTTCTGCCTTTTCCTGCTTCAGCAAATGAATTAATGGCGTTGGAATAAAACTGTTGATGATGCATAACACTTTGCCGGGCGCCACTTCTTTAAACTTTCCCAATATATTTTTCAGCGGGTCTGTACCCGACTCAATTATAGGGCGCACATCATACCATATAATATCGCTCTCTTTAGCATTACGCAACCAAAAGGGTTTAGGTTGAATGGTTGTTTCTTTAGCTGAAGAAGTTATTTCATAACTAAAACCCAGCGGTATCAATGCCGCTACAATATCTTTCACATTACAGTCCGCCATTTTTGCCGCTTCGGATATATTCACCCTTGAAGCCATCACCTTCCTTAGCACAGGATTTTTTAAACGGCGCAACGGTTTTGCAACTGCTGCAATAGCATCAATGGCTGATTTATTCAATGCAATCAGCTCTGATATTTTTGTATGGTCATTGATTATCATTTCTTTCATGGCGATATAATTTATTGCAACGAAACATATCTACACTTCTGCTGTTTCGGCTTCAAGTGCAGCCACTTTTGGAAAAAGAATATCTTCTTCCACATGCATACAATGCGTGAGTGTGCTGTGCAATTCCTCCAGCTTTTGATAGAAATAAGTAAAAGAATTGCAGGCGCCGTCGGGCAGCGTGTAATTATTTGTTATCCTGCGGAAATACTCGAGGTCTTCTGTAATAATCACGTGCTCTTTTTGCAATAACAGCAGTGATTGTTTAATAATATCCAGGTCAGTTATTTCATCTTCAACATCACTTTTTTCTGCTGATGCAATTTGTTTGATAGCCGGAAAAACAGCATTATCTTCTTTATCAATATGCACCTGCAGGCTTTTGAAAAAAGCAGGTATGGATTGTGCAAGACGGTTTAGTTGCGGGTATTGGCTACCATGCCGTTCGGCAACTTTTTCTGCCAATCCTGTTATAACTTCTGCATTATTTTTTATGTAGGCATGGTATGTATTAACAATATAAGCCGAAAGAAAATTCAGTTCCAGTTTATCAATTCCGGGCAGAGGAGTATGCTTCTTCTCCCCTTCTGATATTTTTTCAGATGCTTTACCGGTATTGCAGCTATAATCAATCCCTTTTGCTTTAAATACAGTAGCCTTGCGCAGGTCTTTTTCAGAAACAGCCGCAGCATTTTCCTGCTCTTCATTCTTATTTTTAGCAATTTTCACCTGCCAGCGCAGCGGCCCCTGCTGAAGGTATTCCCATTTAAATATATTACCGCGTTCACCCAGAAGCTGGTAATACAGCGGTTTAGGGTCATGATCATTATCAATAATAAAACTTTCGCCGGCTTCCAGGTCATCAAAATGCTTAAAAATAGTTGGATGTTTAAGTTTTGGTTCTATCCGGGTAACATCTAAAATTTCTGCCGTTACCATAATGTTTAATTTTTAATTGTGTGGTTTAATTACAGTTGCAAAAGTACATGTTAATTCGAATAAAAGACAAATTTGTCTTTTATTTTTTTAACCAAAATGAATATGGGTTATCATCTAAATATGAGGGTGTTATTTATCAAATAATTGAATTGGCTGCTGATCCGAAATTATAGTGCGAGAATTATAAACGAATCTGCCCGGAACTAAATTTATAGCTTCGGACAGATTATGAAGTGATCTTAAGCAGCGCTGACTTTAAGTAAGTGCAGCTTTGATGCATAACTTAACAAGATGCATTATTCTTCCCCAAAATATTTATGAAAATAAGGAATGGTTTCAATGCCTTTATAATAATTGGCAAGATCAAATTTTTCATTCGGGCTATGCAGGTTATCACTGTCTAAACCAAAACCCATGAAAATAATTTTTATGCCAAGCTCCTGTTCAAATAATGAGCAGATAGGAATGCTGCCGCCGCCGCGTACGGGAATTGGCGCTTTTCCAAAAGTTGTTTCAATGGCTTTTGAAGCTGCTTTATACCCTTTGCTCTCCATAGGCGTCATATACGGTTCACCGCCATGATGCACTGTAATTTTTATATCCACATAAGGCGGTGTGATCTTCTTCAAATGATTAATGAGCAATTCCGTTATTGCTTCTGATTTTTGATTGGGCACAAGCCGGCAACTGATCTTTGCATGCGCTTTTGAAGGTAAAACTGTTTTAGAACCTTCGCCCGTATAGCCACCCCATATACCATTCAGTTCAAGTGTAGGGCGAATGCCTGTGCGTTCATTAGTTGTATAACCTTTTTCCCCCCACAATTCTTTTATACCAAGGTCTTTTTTATAAGCTTCTGCATCAAATGGCGCTTCAGCCATCAGCTTTCTTTCTTCGGCAGAAGATTCCACCACATCATTATAAAAACCGGGTATGGTAATATGATTATTTTCATCGTACAGGCTCGCTATCATTTGTGCAAGTATAGTAATGGGGTTGGCAACAGCGCCGCCATATACACCACTGTGCAAATCGCGGTCAGGGCCAGTTACTTCAACTTCAATATAACTCAGGCCACGCACACCAACATCCATGCTCGGCGTATCAAGGCTTAGCATAGAGGTGTCGCTTATGAGAATTACATCGGCCTTTAATAAGTCTTTATGTTCTTTTACAAAAGTGGCAAGGTTGGGGCTGCCCACTTCCTCTTCACCCTCAATAATAAATTTAATATTGGTGGGAAGCGAGTTGGTGGCTGTCATGGTTTCAAACGCTTTCACATGCATATATACTTGGCCTTTATCGTCGGCAGAGCCGCGGGCATATAATTTTCCATTTTTTACAACCGGCTCAAAAGGCCCGCTGTGCCAGAGTTCCAGCGGATCGGGCGGCTGCACATCATAATGCCCATACACCAGTACGGTGGGTTTGGAAGCATCAACTATTTTTTCACCATATACAATGGGATGACCATCGGTTTTATATACTTCAGCTTTATCGGCGCCTGCATCCATTAATTTTTGTTTCATAGCTTCTGCGCAGTCCAGCATATCATCTTTGTGTTCACTGCGGGCACTTACGCTGGGTATGCGCAACAAATCAATTAATTCATTTAAAAAGCGGTCTTTATTCTGTTGTTGATATTCTTTCCATTGATTCATAAAAAAAATTTAGAAGTGAAACGAAGGTAAGCGAAAGCGGCAAAGAGAACAATCACTTGCGGAATATCACTTCTTAATAAAATGTTTACTAAAAACATAGTACCGTTTAAATATTCCGAGAACATTTTGAAAATGTTCTTCAGAAAAACATGGTATGTTTCCTTACATTCATTCAATTATGTATGTAGTATTGCTTTGCATATATTTTTATTGAAGCTTATGCGGATTTGTTACTGTAATTAAATAAACAATAAGTATGGAGTTAAAAAAGGATTTGATCGCGGAAGGAAACCTGCCTTCAACATTCAGCGTGCCGGAACCATCAGTTTTTAACCTGCCTGAAAAAGTGCTGCAGTTTGGCACGGGTGTTTTATTACGCGGCCTGCCTGATTTTTATATTGATAAAGCGAACAAACAGAACATTTTTAACGGCCGTATTGTTGTGGTAAAATCTACCGGAAGTAATGTGGATGAATTTGCAAAACAGGATGGGCTATACACGCAATGCATTAAAGGTTTAGTTGACGGAAAGCCTGTTGAAGAATATATTATCAATGCATCCATAAGCAGGGTTTTAGCAGCGCAGCAAAGCTGGAACGAAATAATGGAGTGCGCACAAAGCGTAACCATGCAAATTATTATTTCAAACACAACAGAAGTGGGCATAGAATTAAAAGCAGATGATGATATAAATGCTGCACCGCCGGCATCTTTTCCCGGCAAGCTGCTGGCATTTCTATATAAGCGTTTTCAGCATTTTAATGGAAGCCCGGAAAGTGGAATGGTAATCGTTCCAACTGAATTGATTACAGACAATGGCAAGAAATTAAAAGGGATCGTATTGCAGCTTGCCGGTATACATAAGCTGGAGCAGGCATTTATTGACTGGCTTAACAATGCCAATGATTTTTGTGATTCTTTGGTTGACCGTATTGTTCCGGGCGCACTTAAAAGCCAGGATCAGCTTGCGTTTGAGAGAAAAGCAGGTTATAAAGATGGGCTGACAATTATGAGCGAGCCTTACAGTTTATGGGCTATTGAATCGGCATCTGAACGAACGAAAGAAATACTCTCATTTTATAAAACAGACGATAGCGTTATTATAATATCCGGCATCAATAAATACCGCGAATTAAAGCTGCGCCTGCTGAATGCAACACATACCTTCAGTTGCGCTTTATCTTATCTCTCAGGGTTTGAGCTGGTATATGAATCAATGCGGGACGAAACTATTTTCCATTTCATTAAAAAATTGATGATAGACGAAATCGCCGCCTGTATTGTTGGTGCATCCATCACCCCTGCTGAAGCAGAATCTTTTGCCGGCAACGTTATAGACCGTTTCTCCAATCCTTATATCGAACATAAATGGTTAAGCATTAGCCTGAATTATACAGCCAAAATAAAAACACGGTGTGTGCCATTAATTATGCGTTATTATGAAAAAAAGGGTAAAGTTCCATTATGTATGTCAGCTGGTTTTGCTGCCTACATTTTATTTACAAAACCTGTTGAAATAGTTGATGGGGTTTATTATGGCGAAATACAAAACAGGAAATATAAAATCAACGATAGTGACGCCGGGCTTCTTTATTCTTATTGGGAAAACGCTTCCGCAGATGTTGCCGTGCAACAAATATTGAGTAATGAATCGCTTTGGGATATTGATCTCACAAACATTCCGGGCTTTGCGGCTTCGGTGGAATATTTTTTACTGCAGTTTAGCACAACCGGATTCAAAAACGCGATCACCCGTTTATTGCATGAAGGCGAAATACAAAATGAAGAATAGTACCCGGGATGCCAGCAGTTAAGCAACAGGTAAAATATAAACAGGAAAATTGCGTATGGTTTTTGCTAAGGGAGGGCAATTTTATTAAATTATTATCTTTCAAGCTTAATTGCTATCATGAAAAAGACAACGCTTTGTATCCTTCTGCTTTTGGGAATCACCTATGCTAAATCCCAGCCCTCATTTGTAAAAGACAGCATTGACAGTTATATTAACAAAGGCATGAAAGACTGGAAGATTCCCGGTCTTGCCATTACAATTGTAAAAGATGGCAAAGTGGTTTTAATGAAAGGGTATGGTGTTCGTAATCTTGAAACGAAAGAGCCCGTTGATGAAAACACACTTTTCATGATTGCAAGCAACACCAAGCTTTTTACCGGCACATCACTTGCAAAACTTGATTATGAAAACGAGCTTTCTTTAAATGATAAAATCACCAAATATTTTCCCTGGTACCGTGTGTACGACAGTACAACAACTCAGCTCGTGACCATAAAAGATATGCTCTCGCATCATCTTGGCACAAAAACTTTCCAGGGCGATTTTACATTCTGGAATTCCCAGTATTCGAGGGATTCGCTCATGTATAAAATGCGCCTGCTGAAACCAACAGGCAATTTCAGGCAGCAATGGGGTTACTGCAATACCTGTTTTTTAACGGCGGGGCAGGTAATTGAAAAGGTTACAGGCAAGCCATGGGAAGTATATGTGTATGATAATATTGTTGAACCATTAGGCATGGAAAACACGCACACGCTTGGCAACAATATGGAGCAAATGCCCGGCGCCGCAACGCCTTACAGTAATTCATTCAGTGAAACTTTGCAGAAACTGCCTTACGATAATATTGACAATATGGCTCCTGCGGGTTCTATCGTAAGCTGTGTAAAAGATATTTCAAAATGGTTGCAGATGCAGCTTGACAGCGGCCGTTATAATAACAAGCAAATCATTCCGTGGCCGGCTATACGCACAACAAGAGATATGAATACGATTATTACCAGCCGCAAAAACACTTTCCTGCCTTATCATTATCTCGGTTATGGATTGGGTGTTTTTATGAGCGATTATGGTGGCAAACAGGTATTTGAACATACAGGCGGCGCTGATGGTTTTGTGTCCAACACCTGCTTTGTACCGGAAGAAAATCTTGGCATTGCTATTTTTACAAACAACGATAACCAGTCATTTTTTGAACTGCTTCGCTATAAAATATTAGATGCTTATTTTGACTTGCCTGCAAAAGATTACAGCGCCATGGCTTTGCCAAATTATCTTGAAGCCCGCCACAACCGGCTTAGTGAAATTGAATCATACAAAGCAAGAATTAAGAATAAAAAGACACCGCTTTCTTTGAGTGTTTATACAGGTGATTACACTAACCCTGTTTTCGGAAATATGTCGATAAGAATTGTGGGCGGGGATATGGTTTTAAAATTCTACAAGCATAACCTGACTGCAAAGATAGAATACATGGATAGTAATGAATGGCTGCTTGAATACAGCAATCCTGCCTATGGAATATTCCCTGTGCACTTTGTAACAGACGGCGCCAAAGTAATTTCGGTTGATATTAAAGTGAACGATTTTCTTGAGACCGACCCCTACACATTCATCAAACAATAGTATCAGCACCCTTATCAGTAAAAAATAATTCGCTTTCTTTACTCAATAAATGGAGCGCCCATATAAGATGTATTTTACACCCGGGGAATGTATATCAAGGGCGTTACATGAGGCAAAAAACAAATATGCACGAATGAAAAAATATGCGGTAATAGTTGCCGGCGGAGCTGGTAAAAGAATGGGCAATATTAT
>JAEWBD010000440.1 GCA_023391315.1 Bacteroidota bacterium
ATATAATTCTGTGTAGCTTCATCTGCAGGTGCAGGTGAAGCATAATTTAACCTGTAGCCGCCGCCGCCCTGATCTAACACTGCTTTGGCGGCATCCTTGGCTGCCTGCCAGCGGGCCCTGCGGTCCCCAGTAGTATAGCCTAATAATTCAGGATTGGCATAAGCTGAAATAACTGAAGACTTTGCTTTAGCGGTAGGAATATCATGCAGGTCACTTGCCGCATATAATAAAACCCTTGATTTAAGTGCCAGCGCTGCAATTTTTGAAGCCCGGCCTTTTTCCATATCCCTGCCATCCAGCAGCAGAGCAGCACTGTCGCAATCCATCAGTATAAAGTTCACGCAATCTTCATAACTGTTCCTTGCTATTGTATAATCTTCACCCAGGCCGTAAGTATGGTCAATAATAGGTACCCCGCCATAAAAACGCAGCAACTGCTGGTAATAATAAGCGCGTAAAAAATGGCACTCCCCCTGTAAGCGTTTGTTCAGGTCTTCATTATCAAAAGTAGCAGTACGCAACCTTTCAATGGCCAAGTTTGCCGATCTTATTTTTTTATACATCACACTCCATTCATAAGTAGCCGCCGTTTTTCCCTGATTATCGGGGCTTAACAAACCTTCATTCATGATGTTATAACCTCTGCCTGCGTGGGTAAAAATAGCTTCATCCGTCATAGAAGCAAGCATTTCTTCGTCAAAACCGCCCATGCCAAGCCCTTGGGTATTTTGATCATTATAAACACCATTTACAAAGGCCGTAGAAAGTGCTGCATCAGTCCAGGTGAGATCTGCAGGCACGGTACTTAATGGATCTGTGCTCAGAAATTTTTTATTACAGGACGCAATAAATACAATCAATATTATTATAGTTGAATAGAAAATTATTCTTTTTAGCATAAAAATGAATTTAAAAGGTTACTCTAATACCAGTATTAATTATTCTTGATTGTGGATAATACTGGCCACTACCACTGGTTGATTCGGGATCATATATTCCCATTTTATCCCAGGTTAACAAATTGTAACCATTGACATATATTCTAAGATTACTAATGCCGGCCTTACTGCTTAGCGAAGTTGGCATGTTATATCCTATTTCTACATTTTTAAGCCGGAAATAATTGCTGCTTCTCAGCCAATATGTATTTAAGCCATAAGCGCCGCCTGCATAATAAAGAGCGCCGCGGTTAGCCAAACGCGGATCAACGCTGCTTGGGTTATCTATGCTCCAGCGATGGTTCCAGCTATATTGAAGATAGTTGCCTATATCGCCTGATTCTGTGCCTATGAACAGTAATCCCCCGGTTGCACCCTGGAATAAAATAGCAAGATCAAAACTTTTGTAACTCAGGCTAATATTAATACCTCCTGTAAACTTGGGGTCTCTGTTTTTATCCAGCCTTATCCTGTCAAAACCATCTATTTTTCCATCGGGTTTAAGCACAGGGTTACCCTCTGCATCCACACCGCCAATATCTTTAATTTTCATATCGCCAGGACGGAGCTCATTCGTTACTCCACTGTAATCGATTGTGTTTTTATCTATTTCTGACTGGTCTCTGAAAACTCCATCATATTGATATGCGAGATAGTTGGCATCGTTGGTACCAAATCCTTTGCCGGTAGCAAACTGCCAGTAAGGCGCACCTGGCGGTTCATCAAAATAGATGATCTTATTCTTGGCATAACCTCCGTTTACACTAAATGAATACCTGAAATCTTTTGAACCGCCTGCATAAGTAAGCTTGAATTCCCAGCCTTGATTCGCAACTATACCGAAATTTTCCGGAGGCAGAGTAATGCCGGCGCTGCCAGGTGTTGAGCCGCTCCTTTGCCAGAGTATATTGGTTCTCCTGTTGTGGAAATAATCAAACTCAAAACTTAATTTATTGTTTAATAAAGCGCCTTCCAAACCAACATCAAAATTCTTTGCCCTTTCCCATGTGAAATTGGGATTAGCCAGAACGGATTCATATAAGGTTTTCTGCACCTGGTCGTTTAAAATAAAAGTAGAAAAACCATAGGTGGATAAATAAGCATATTCTGCCAGGGAGCCGCCATCAGAAAAACTGCTGCGAAGCCAAACCTGGTCGTTACCCATTTGTCCATAAGAAGCCCTGAGCTTTAAAAAGTCCATAAACTTCACATTATCCTGGAAGAAAGGTTCCTGGGATATATTCCATCCTGCCATTATACCCGGAAAAAATCCAAAACGGGCATCGGGAGGAAATATATAAGAGCCATCATAACGCCATAATAATTCTGCTAGGTATTTTTCTTTATAGTTATAGGCTACACGGCCGAAATAACTTAAACGGGCCCGTTCATAAGCACCGCCACTGTTATCTTTCAGATCATCACCACCTGCAAAAAGCTGGTCTATTGAAGAAGAGATAAAATACCTGCGGAAGGCATTGAAATTTTCGCTGTTTATAGTTTCTCTTGTTACAGCGGCTAATGCATTAATCGTATGGTTGCCAAACTTTTTGTCATAGTTAATCATTCCACCCAATAATATATTTAGGTCTGTCCTGTTGGTAAGAGTTAACCTTGGATCTGTGTATGTTGACCTTACTGATTTTGTGAGAAAAGGCGTTGTTCCGTCATCTTCATATGTTGCTCCATCCCAGAAATACAGATACCAGGGCGTTTGCCATAACTTCCTGTTATAATATGTTTTATCAAGCGATGCAGTACCACTTATTTTCAGGCCTTCAACACCCGGAATATTGATTTCAAGTTTTCCGTTTGTTTGCAGATAATCACGTTTGTCGCGATCAAACCCGGTTTGATTGGTAGTAATAACAACCGGGTTCTGGCCGTTCTCGATATCAGGACCTGGCAATCCGTTTGGCCATATTTCAGGCGTAGTAGGTTTGCCTCTCATTAGCATACGGAATATTGAACCTGCGCTCTCTGTTGGAAAGAACCGGTATTCTTCACGGCCCATTACGCCGAATTGAACATTTATATATTTATTTACCTTAACATCCAGGTTTATGCGAAGATCGTATTGCTTATAACCTGTGGCTGAATTTTTATAATACCCATCCTGGTTTGTATAACCTAAAGAGGCAAGGTATCTTACAGCTTCTGAACCGCCACTTAACTGTACTGTATGTTTTGACTGTGGCGACCAGTCTTTTAATGCGTCCCCAAACCAATCGGTATTCGGATGGCCCCATGGATCAGAGCCGTCACTAAACTTTTGTATATCGTCGGGACTGAAAGTTGCTGTAAGCTCATCCCCATTGGCGCTAGTATAGGTGCCATTGGTTTTAAATGCTTCCCAGGCTGCACTCCACTCATTTGAAGGTATGTTATCAAACACTTTTAATTCATTAATAACAGTGGCATACTGCGGTGCATCCATCAGTTTTGGAATTACAGTTGGCTGTGCCCATCCCTGGTTAAATTCATAATACAAGGAAGGTTTTCCGCTTTTCCCACGTTTAGTTGTTATTAATATAACGCCATTAGCTGCCCTGGCTCCATAGATAGCAGCAGAGGCATCTTTTAATACAGAGAAACTTTCTACATCTGCGGGATTGATACGATCGAGCCCGCCCACACGGTCAGGAATACCGTCAATTACAATCAATGCAGAACTATTACCAAAAGTATTTGAACCGCGTATGCGGATGGAAGATCCATCATAACCAGGTTCTCCGCTTGATTGGATAGTGGTAACACCGGGTAAACGGCCAGACAAAGAGTTGGATAAGTTTACCACACGTGACTTCTCCAGTTCAGCACCTTTAACCTGTGCTACGGCCCCTGTAACCGTCACCTTTTTTTGGGTGCCATAACCTACCACTACTACCTCGCTTAACTTACCTGCTTCAGCAGTTTTTAATACGATATTTATAGTGGATTGTTTTCCAACTTTTATTTCCTGAGTTTCATAACCGATTGACGAAAATGTCAACACAGCATTACTGTCTGGCACTCGTATTAAATAATCTCCGTTATCATCTGTTGTTGCCCCATTAGTTGTTCCCTTTACTAACACGGAAATATTGGGCACGTCTTCCGCTTTTTCGTTGGCTACATGGCCTTTTACAAATACATTTTGGGCATGTAACGCAGCACCCGCATAAAACAGGAGTACGAATGCTAAAAAGAAGCTTTTTGTCTTTTTAGATGTAAAATTTTTCATGGTGGCTTGGCTCTTTTTGGTTTATGAATAGTGAATCTAAGTCGGCTTTAAATAATAAAAAGTAAGCGTTTCAATACAAGCAATACAATTTCAGAATTAAAGCAATCTTCAGAACTGTTAATCAAATATAAAAGATGCGTTAAAAGAAACAAAAAAAATTAAATGTATTTTTCACTTTTATTTTTTTAATGGTATTTACCGCCCTAATTATGCTTAGAAGTTATTGTGTCATAATCATATATATTTTTTTTTCTGTTCGGCTTAATGCCCAGCAAAAATTCATATTTGAACAACCCAAAATGGGTTCTCCATTTACCATTACAATTTTTGCAAACGACTCTGCAAAAGCTGCCGCAGTTGCTGCAAAGGCATTTCGCCTTGCCGATACATTAAATAATATATTAAGCGATTATATTGACAGCAGTGAAATAAACCGCTTAAGCGCTGCCGCAGGAAAAAACAATTATGTGCCGGTATCTCAGCCATTATTCCATATAATCCAACAGGCGCAGGAGGCTGCTGCGTTAAGCAATGGCGCTTACGATATTTCTATCGGCCCTGTTGTTAAACTCTGGCGGCGGGCAAGAAAGTCCAAAACATTTCCAAACAAGGATTCTTTGCAATCGGCTTTGCAAAAAGTGAGTTACAGGTATATTCATTTAGATACTTTAAAACATGCTGTTTACCTGGAGAAAAAAGGTATGCTGTTAGATGTTGGCGGGCTGGGAAAAGGATTTGTGGCACAGGCAGCCCTGGATTTGATTACACAAAATGGCTTTACCAGCGCTATGGTAAATGCAGGCGGTAACATTGTAATGACTCAAGCGCCTGCTGATCAAAAAGGTTGGTTTATTGGCATTACTCAGCCGGAAGAAAAGAATGATATTTTGCCGCAAATGCTGGCATTACAAAACATGGCTGTATCCACATCGGGCGATATTTACCAATACGTAGAACTTAACGGAAAAAAGTATTCTCATATCGTAGATCCCAAAACAGGCATCGGCGTAACACATCAAAGAAATGTAACGGTGATTGCGCCGGATGGCACAACGGCCGACTGGCTTTCTACAGCATGCAGTGTTTTATCAGTAAAACAAAGCATGCGCTTGATTAAAAAATTTAAAGGCGCCGCCATATTAATTACAGAAAATAAAAACGGGAAAATAAAAAAGAAAACTTCCGTTCTTTTTAAAACTTATTATTTTTGAAACAATAGTCATTCTGACGTTTTTCTGTTTGCTGAAAATTTCTGTAAAAAAATAGAGCTGTTTGGTTATTTGATTAAGATTGATCCTGAATAACGGTCAGACGCTTCAGGAAACCGCTTAAATATATTTTTACGACTTGAAAGCATCAGACCGATAATAACGATGATACTTTTTTATTAACTCAACCAACTTATTAAAGTCCCATAGATGATTGCTGATTGCTTAATTTTTTTTCTTGGCCTGGCATTGCAGCCCGTTAATGATACCTCTTTTGTGCCTTACGAACAAACCATTCCCGGAACCAATGTTTCATTTAAAATGATGCCGGTTACAGGTGGCAGTTTTGTTATGGGAAGTAAAGCCGGTGAAAAAGGCCGCAATACAGATGAAGGCCCCGCAACAAAAGTTACGGTGAATCCTTTCTGGATAGAAGAGCATGAAGTAACCTACGATGAATATATTTTGTTTGCCGATGAGCAGGCAGATAAAGCGCCAAAGCCCGATGGCATTACCCGTCCCAGCCCGCCTTATATTGATTTCACTTTGGGCATGGGCAAAGCAGGCGGCTTTCCTGCCAACAGCATGAGCCAGTATGCCGCACTGATGTATTGCAACTGGCTGTATAAAAAAACAGGTGTTTTTTATCGCCTGCCCACCGAAGCCGAATGGGAATATGCGGCACGTGCGGGAAGTGAAACAGCTTATTTTTTTGGGAATGATGACAAGCAGTTAGGCGATTATGCGTGGTATGCCGGTAACAGCGAAAACAAATACCATAAAGTAATGGGCAAAAAGCCCAATGCTTTCGGTTTATATGATATGCTGGGCAATGTGGCTGAGTGGACACTGGACCAGTATAAGGAAAATTATTTTGAAGCAATAAAGTCTGATGTTGATAACCCCTGGCTAAAACCAACGAGCAAACATCCAATCACTTTAAAGGGAGGAACATTTAAGGATGCTGCAGATAAACTTCGCCCGGCAGCCCGTTTAAAATCGGATTTAAAATGGAATGCCCGCGACCCGCAGATTCCGCGCAGCAAGTGGTGGAATGCCGATGCGCCGTTCATCGGGTTTCGTATTGTGCGGCCCGTTAAACAACCTTCTGCTGATGAGGTTAACCAATTCTTTACGCAACTTCTTTCATTAAAATAAAAAGTAAACAATGACTAACGATGTAAACCAAAAACAAACCGGCAGGAGGGAATTTCTGAAAACCACTTCTCTTGTAGCCGGCGGGTTAATGGCAGCTCCGCTCATATCAGGCGCCAATTATTTTTCAGGCGCTGATGATGTTATAAAAATTGCATTAATTGGTTGCGGCGGCCGAGGCACCGGCGCTGCCACACAAGCCCTGAGCACCAAACAAAATGTGCGGCTGGTAGCTATGGCCGATGCTTTTAAAGACAGGCTTGACAACAGTTATAATAATATTATTGAAGCACTGGAAGAAAAGAAAGACCGTGTGCAGGTAAAAGAAGAAAATAAATTCATTGGTTTTGATGCCTATAAACATGCCATTGCTTTGGCCGACGTGGTAATTCTTGCAACACCGCCGGGCTTCAGGCCCATTCATTTTGAAGAAGCCATAAACCAAAACAAGCATGTATTCATGGAAAAGCCCGTGGCCACAGACCCGGCAGGCATACAAAGGGTGTTGGCAGCAGCAGAAAAAGCCAAAGTGCAGAAAAGAAATGTGGTGGTTGGCCTGCAACGCCGTTACCAAACTTCTTACCGCGAATTAATGAAGCGGGTGCAGGATGGGGCTATTGGCGATATAACATCTGCACAGGCATGGTGGAATAACGATGGCGTTTGGGTGCATCCGCGGCAGGCCGGCTGGACCGAAATGGAATACCAGATGCGCAACTGGTATTATTTTGTGTGGCTTTGCGGCGATCATATTGCCGAACAGCATATTCATAATTTGGATGTAATTAACTGGGCCAAGAATGCATACCCTGTGCGGGCACAGGGAATGGGCGGCCGGGAAGTAAGGGTTGGAAAAGATTACGGCGAAATATTCGACCATCATTTTGTAGAATTTCATTATGCAGATGGCACTATATTAAACAGCCAGTGCCGCCATCAGAAAGGCACCATGAGCAAAGTGGATGAACTACTTATCGGCACAAAGGGAAAAGTATTTTGCGATGCCGCTAATATCTCAGACAACAAAGGCAAATTGATTTACCAGTTTGATAAAATGAAGGAAAACCAGCCTTATCAAAATGAACACGATGAATTGTTTGCGGCCATTGCCAAAGGCGATTATAAATTCTGGGATGCAGAACGTGGCGCAAAAAGCACCATGACTTCTATCCTCGGCCGTATGGCTACTTATTCCGGCCAGGTGGTTGAATGGGACCAGGCTATAAATTCAGGTATAAATATTATGCCTTCCACATTCTCTTTTGACACGGTGCCACCGGTTAAGCCGGATGCAAATGGCATGTATGCCGCAGCCATACCGGGCGTAACCAAATATTTTGCATAAAATTCATGAGGCTGGCTCAGTATTTTTAAACTGCGCCAGTCTTTTAATGAGATAATCAGCCATGATTTATTTGCTTGATGGACAGGAAACTTCAAGGCTTGCCTTCAGGTTAATAAGTTTGGATGATTACGATGAATGGTTATCATTTTTTAAAGACCCGGAAACATCAAAGTATTGGAAGGCTGAAAAAGAAGATGCCGTAACCGAATGCCGGAAATGGTATAACAGGCAATTTGAACGGTATGCAAATAATGAAGGCGGCATGAATGCATTGGTTGAAAAAGCAACCAATAAACTTGCAGGCCACTGCGGTTTGCTGAAACAAAAAGTGGATGATATTGATGAACTTGAGATTGCGTATTCACTGCTCCCGGCGTTCTGGCATAAGGGTTATGCAACAGAAGCTGCATTACACTGCAGAAATTATGCTTTCAGAAATAATCTTTCACCTTCATTAATTTCAATTATCAGCCTTACCAATAAGCCGTCGGAGAATGTGGCGGTAAAAGTGGGGATGCGCATTGATAAAACAACATTGTATAAAAACAACGAAGTAAACATTTTCAGGATCTGGAAAGAAAAACCGGCCGGTATCATATCAGGCTAACTCCCTCCCCTGCTGAAAAAAGTTTTGGAGCACAAGGGAGTGACACAAGGGACGATGCCATAACTTCATTAGCCGGCAACACAAATTATTTCAAAAAACAGCTTGCTGTTTTCATATTAAATCAATCAACAAATGCAACGCAGACATTTTATGCAGCAATCGGCACTTGCGGGAGCTGCCTTAATAACATCATCGGCAGTGAAAGCGCAATCAAAAACCGTGGCCGCCGATGCACCATTTCATTTAAATTATGGCATACACGACGGCATGTTTAAAAACAGCGCCGGCAACGATTTTATTGACCAGATAAAGTATGCCTACGACCTGGGTTTCAGATCTATTGAAGACAATGGTCTTACCAGCCGCCCGGAAAGCATGCAGCAGAAAATTGGCGATACGCTTGCCAAACTGGGAATGAAGATGGGTGTATTTGTGGTGGATAAAGGCGGTAATGGCGCTAATACGCTGGCATCGGGCAAACAGGAATACATTGATATTTTCCTGAAAGGATGTCGCCAGGCGGTTGACGCCGCCAAACGTGTAAATGCTACCTGGATTACTGTGGTGCCGGGCGATTTTGACAGGCATAAATCGGTTGACATGCAAACCGCTAACGTAATAGAGGCTTTGCGCAAAGGCGCTGAAATACTGGAACCTGCAGGATTAATTATGGTGCTGGAGTCTTTAAGCGATACGCCCGATTTGTTTTTGCGCGACATTGAACAAACCTATATGATTTGCAAGGCGGTAAACAGTCCTTCCTGCAAAATATTATACGATATGTATCACATCCAGCGTAACCGCGGCGACATTATTCGCCAGATAGATGATTGCTGGAGTGAGATTGCTTATTTCCAGATTGGTGATAATCCCGGCCGCAAAGAGCCCGGTACCGGCGAAATGAATTACAAAAATATTTTTAAGCATATTTATGATAAAGGCTATAAAGGGGTGATGGGCATGGAGCATGGCATTTCCAAACCAGGCAAAGAGGGTGAAGCGGCGCTGGTGAAGGCGTACAGGGATGCAGATGATTTTGCATAGAGAGATGATTGGTTGATTAGTTGAAAGGCAGGAATTAGGAATTGGGGAATAAACCCGTGAATATGTGGACGAATAAAGCAAGTTGAAAGGTTAGTTAGTTAGAAGTTTTAAAAGCTTGTGAATTGAATTTGGTTATTTGTGTTTAACACTTATTTTTGCCGTCCTTTTAAAGGAGGTGAGGTGGATGAGTGGCTGAAATCAGTAGTTTGCTAAACTGCCGTACGGGTAACTCTGTACCGAGGGTTCGAATCCCTCCCTCACCGCTGGAAACAGAGGTCCAAACGAATCAAAAGCCTGTAAATCAATTGATTTACAGGCTTTTTTATTTTTCCTACTTTGTCAGAAAGCTCCAAAAAAAGGAACTCCTGACAAAATTTGAGAAATGAGTCGCTTTTTATTTGTAAACGGATGATAATCAGTATCCGCTGGCAGTTTTGCCGGCGGCAAGCATAAAGCTTAAAAGGGTATATTCAGAAAAGGAAAGGTAAATCACGCCTGTAGGCAGAAGCTAAAGGTTGATCCTTTACCCAACTCGCTTTCCAGCCAAATTTTTCCCGCTTGTGCTTCGATAAACTCTTTGGAAATGGCAAGTCCTAACCCGGTTCCTCTTTCATCGCTGCCAGGTACTTTAAAATAGCGATCGAATAATTTAGGCTGAAATTCCTGTGCAATACCTTTACCATAATCCTTTACCGAAAAAATAATACTATCCGCTCTTTTATAAACAGATATTTCTATTGAACTGTTTTCTGATGAGTATTTAATTGCGTTAGTTAGAAAATTATTAAGTACCCATATTGTTTTATCCTCATCAACTTTTATTAAAGGCAGGTTGTCTTCGACATAATCCCGAATGCTGATGTTCTTTTCTTTTGCATGGGTTTCAACAGCTTTTATTGCGCTTTCAATAATCTTTTTTGGATGAACTTCTTTTAAGCTTAATTGAATTCTTCCCGCTTCAACCTGCCCCATATTTAACAATTCGCTCAGAATTTTTAGCATACGCAGGTTATCTTCTTTGAGATTTTTAATCAGCTCTTTTTGTTCGTTTGATAACCTTCCCGTGCGCTCATCTCCCAGCAATTTCAAACTAAAATCCGATGCCGCTAAAGGTGTTTTTAATTCATGGGAAACAGTGGCGATGAAGTTGGTTTTTGCTTCATCAAGTTCTTTAAACGAGGTTATATTTTTTGCAACAATCACTTTGCTTTGCATTTCATTTTGCGCTACATCGATAACTTCTTTTATAAAATAGTTTTCCCGGTTTTGAATAACTATTTTAAACGGTGCTGATGAATTGTTTTCCATCAAGAATTTAAAAAGATCATTTCTTTCAGCCACATCAGTTGCTTTTTTACCGACAATATCTTCATTACGCATATTAAGTAACTGCAAAGCCTGCTCATTCGCAAATAAGACCACACTATTTTTATCTAACCCTATGCTCGCATCTCTTAAACTGTTAATTACGCTTTCTGCGCGGCTTTTTTCAAACATCAGTTTATTCAGGTTGCTGTTCTCAAAATATTGTAACCGCGCCGCCATTTCATTAAAGGCATCTGCCAGTTTTCCAAACTCATCTTTATTATCAAGGTGAATGCGGTGCGCATAATTTTTATTGGAAATTTCTTTAATCGATTCCGTAAACCGAAGAATAGGTTTTGTAACTATGGATGGAAAATTGAGCAGGAAAGAAAATGCAATTAAAAATACCAAACCACTTAATAAAGAAATAATCGTAAAAGCTTTATCAGCAGATTTTTGCGCTGTGCTGTTTTTATATTGAATGGCCTGCATATTTAGCTGTAATATTTGCTGCAGCTGCATTTCAGCTATATTAAGTTGCTGCTTTACAGTGTCGCCGTTTTTTATTTTATTGAAGGTAGCGCGTAATGAATCGGTTACTTTTTTTTCACCGGGTTCGGTTACATTGTTTTCCTGTTTTTCCAGGTTCAGCTCAAAACTATCTCTGGATGGTGTAAGGCCAGCCTCAATGCTGTTAAGGGCTTTTTGCATATTATGGCAATACGAAAGACTTTCATAATTATCCTGCAATACACGCTTGGCATCATTTTTTAACCGCCCGAGGTAATAAATGCTAAAGACGCCTGTTAACAGCAGTAGCAGGAACAAAAAAGCGGTTCCGTACCATATTTTCTTTTTAACTGTAACTGCCATTACGATAGAATAATAATATCAATATTGTTTTTTGAAAGTGTTTTTAGCAACTGGTTAAATATACCTGTTCTTAATATTACCTGCAGCAAATTTAAATGCGGTTTTCCCAGGCAGATGGTGGTAATATTATTTTCTATCGCCGTTTCAATAATGGTTGCAGCAATATTATTCTCTTTTTTTTGAATGATTTCGGCGCCGAGCTCTGTAGCATTTTTAAAGTTATTGATTAAATGCCTTTGCGCTGCCAGTTGTATTTTATCTGCAGATTCTTTTGACGTTTGCACATATAAAACAAACCATTTACTGTTGTAATAGGAGGCCAGCCTGGCGGTTTTACGAATAATACGTTGCGCAATTTCATGATTGGAAGAAATACAGGCTAAAAAACGTTCGTGCCGGAAAGGTGTTTGTTTAGCCGTTATTTGATAATCTACCTTGCGTTCAACCTGGCCGGCCACTTCCTTTAAGGCCAGTTCCCTTAACTGCAGTATTTTTTCGGGTTGAAAAAAGTTGGTTAACGCCTGTTGAATTTTTGTGTGGTCATAAATTTTACCTTCTTTTAAACGGGCTATTAATTCATCTGCAGGCAAATCTATATTCACCACTTCATCTGCAAGCTGTAATATTTTATCGGGCACACGTTCCTGTACATCAATACCTGTTATTTGCTTTACTTCGTTATTGATGCTTTCAATATGCTGGATATTGATGGCAGTAATAACATTAATGCCGGCATCAATAATATCCAACACATCCTGCCAGCGTTTTTCATTTTTACTGCCGGGAATATTGGAGTGCGCCAATTCATCAACAATCACCACGTCAGGATGTAATAGCAAGATGGCATTCACATCAAGTTCATCCAGGCGCTTGCCTTTATAAAAAACTTCACGTCGTGGAATAACAGATAAACCTTCAAGCAAATCCTGCGTTTCTTTTCTGCCGTGTGTTTCAACCAAGCCAATTTTTACATTCACATTATTGCGTTGCAAAGCATGGGCTTCCTGCAACATGCGATAGGTTTTACCAACACCGGCACTCATGCCAATGTAAATTTTCAGGTTGCCTTTTTTAGTATGTGATGCAATGTTTTCGATGATGATCTTTTTTTAATTGTCTGAACCGGGATTTATCTGATTTTAGGATTCACCTGATTAATTATACTATTCAACTTGTTTCAATCTTTTATCAAATTCAAGAGATGTCTCGTTACCTCGAAATGACGTTCAGAGAGTTTCAATTAATATAAACATTTCGAATATCAATGTCATTTCTACGACAGGAGAATGCGAAGCTTCATTGAGACAATTAAAAATCAAAATGATCGAAATAAATCTCCCGAATATCATGTTGTATTAAATACTAAAGTCTCGACATTAAGTTAAATCCTGCAAATTTTAAATCAAATAAATCATGGTTCAGATAATTTATCCAACGCAATATTTAATTTCAACACATTCACTTTTAATGGGCCAAACAAACCAAGCAACGGGCCATCTGTATGTTCGTCAACCAAAGTGTTGAGTTTACTTTCATCAATATGTCTTATTGATGCGATGCGCTTAATTTGAATTTTTGCGGCAGCAGGAGAAAGGTCCGGATCTTCACCACTGCCTGAAGCAGTAACTATATCTGCAGGAATATCTTTTTTATCAACGCCTGGGTTGTGGACTAAGAAGGTATCAATTCTATCCTGCACAGTTTTTAAATAATCAGGATTTGAAGGACCTTTATTTGAACCGCCTGATCCTGCTGCATTATAATCAACTGCAGAGGGACGTGTGTTGAAATATTTATCAGCTGTAAATTTTTGCCCGACAGCTGCATAACCTACTACTTTACCATTTACTTTAACGGTTTCACCATCGCCGCTGCCGGGTGTAAGTTTACCAACAGCCATAATAAGTAAAGGATAAATAACTGAGCAAAGAACCAGCATTACGATGGTAAGTTTTAATGCCGGTGCTAAATATTGTTTCATATAATTTGTTTTAAATTTGAATAAATGATTTTGTTATGACGACGAATATTGAATTGAAAGCAAGTGAGTTTAATGAAGATGCTTTTTTAAGAATTAAATCTTTCCTATTTAATAAAACTGACGCAAGAGTCTTAATTTCAATAGAAGAAGAACCTGAAAAATATCTTTTCAACGAGACAAAGGATGAATATTTCAATCGCCTGGATACTGCCATAAAAAATCTTGATGAAGGAAAGGGAATAAGTTTTACATGGAATGAATTTGAAGATTTTACGAAGCAACTCCTAAATGAACCATGAACAAAATAATTTTTGAACCCCAAGCTCTTGAACACCTTACCAAATGGGCAAAAGAAAATCCTAAAATCCTTAAGCGTATTGTTGAGTTGATTGACAACATCAACAAAACTCCTTTTGAAGGACTTGGCAAACCTGAAGCGCTTAAACATCAGTATAAAGGATCTTGGTCTAGAAGAATTACTGACGAACATAGATTGATTTATCAGGTATTGAATAATGGCGACATTCGTATTATTAGTGTACATGGTCATTATGTTTAATTGCTCAATAGAATTGTTGCCGTACAAGTGAGTGACACAACCGTGATGAATAGCATTCCTGCCGCTCACTAACTAAAAATTTATTTTATAAAAACCGTTATCAACATATCAAGCAGCTTGATGCCGATAAACGGAACTATTATGCCGCCTAAACCATATATAAATAAGTTTCTTCTTAACAATGCGCTGGCCCCAATAGGTTTATACGCAACACCGCGCAATGCAAGCGGTATAAGCATTGGAATGATGATGGCATTGAAGATAACCGCTGATAAAATAGCTGTTTCCGGGCTGTGTAAATGCATGATGTTTAATGCATTTAATGATGGTATTGATACAATGAATAAAGCCGGGATGATGGCGAAATATTTAGCCACATCATTGGCAATGGAGAAGGTTGTGATGGTACCTCTTGTTATTAAAAGTTGTTTTCCTATTTCAACCACTTCAATCAATTTTGTTGGGTCGTTATCAAGATCAACCATGTTGCCCGCTTCCTTTGCAGCCTGTGTGCCGCTGTTCATGGCAACACCTACATCAGCTTGTGCAAGCGCAGGTGCATCATTCGTGCCATCGCCCATCATAGCTACCAGTTTGCCACCTTGCTGCTCTTGTTTGATGTAGTTCATTTTGTCTTCAGGTTTTGCTTCGGCAATGAAGTCATCAACCCCGGCTTTTTCTGCGATGAACTTTGCCGTTAGCGGATTATCACCTGTAACCATCACTGTTTTTACACCCATTTTGCGTAAGCGTTCAAAACGTTCCTGTATGCCCGGTTTAATAATGTCCTGCAGTTCAATAACACCGGTTGCTTCATCGTTAAAACTTAATACCAGCGGCGTTCCGCCATTGCCCGCTATTTCTTTTGTTTTATCAATAATGAATGGTGATATTTTATTACCGGCTCTTTCAACTTTATGTTTGATGGCATCGAATGCACCTTTGCGAATCTGTATACCCGGCATATCAATGCCGCTACTTCTTGTTTCGGCTGTAAACTCAACAAAATGCGGTTTGCTCTTCTCCAGGTTAGGCTTTGCAAAACCCTGTGTTTGGGCCAGCTCAATAATTGATTTTCCTTCAGGCGTTTCGTCTGCCAGTGATGCCAGCACACAGGCTTCTATGAATTTTTTCTTATCCTGATTTTTTTCAACCCAAAAATTGGTTGCTTTACGGTTACCGATGGTTATGGTTCCTGTTTTATCTAACAATAATGTATCAATATCACCGGCTGTTTCAACTGCTTTACCACTTTTTGTAATCACGTTGGCCCGCAATGCCCTGTCCATACCGGCAATGCCAATGGCACTTAACAGGCCGCCAATAGTTGTTGGAATTAAACAAACAAATAAAGCAATATAAGCGGCAATACTGATGCTGGTGTTGGCATAATCTGCAAATGGTTTTAATGTAACGCAAACAATTATGAAAATGATGGTAAAACTTGCCAGCAAGATGGTTAATGCAATTTCGTTGGGAGTTTTTTGCCGTGATGCACCTTCCACCAATGCAATCATTTTATCTAAAAAACTTTCACCGGGTTCTGTTGTAACACGCACTTTAATTCTGTCGCTTAACACTTTGGTGCCGCCTGTTACTGAAGATTTATCACCACCGGATTCACGAATTACCGGTGCACTTTCACCGGTAATGGCGCTTTCATCTATCGTTGCAATGCCTTCGATGATTTCACCATCCATGGGTATTGTATCGCCGGCTTCGCAAAAAAATATATCTCCTTTTTTAAGCGCTGATGATGAAACGATTTTTATCTCGCCAAGAAATGTTTCGCCTACGCTTAAAACTTTTTTTGCCGGTGTATCCTGTCTTGTTTTGCGTAAACTATCGGCTTGTGCTTTGCCTCTTGCTTCGGCAATAGCTTCTGCAAAGTTGGCAAACAAAACGGTGAAAAAAAGTATAGCGGTAATTGCAACGTTATAGGCCAGGCTGCCCTGGGAAGTTTCACCCATGGCAATCCATACGCAAACGCCGGCCATAATAAGTGTGCCTATTTCAACCGTAAACATTACAGGGTTTTTTACCATGTAACGCGGTGATAATTTTATAAACGATTCTTTAAAAGCGCCTCTTAATTGAGTAGCATCTAATAATTTATTTGATTGCTTGTCTGACATTTTAATTGATTTTTTGGTGAGCTGTAAGCAGTGAGCAGTAAACTCTTTTTCTATCTTTAGAATAAAACTTATTTATGAAACCACATAAAAATCTTGAAGCCTGGAAACAAAGCTTTAATCTTGTTAAAGAAGTATATCGAATTACTAATTCATTTCCTTTAGAAGAAAAATTTGGATTAGTGTCACAACTCAGGAGAGCTGCAGTATCTGTTCCAACAAATATTGCAGAAGGTGCAGCAAGAAGGTCGAAAAAAGAGTTTATCCAATTCTTGTATATAGCAGAAGGCTCATTAAGTGAAATTGATACATTACTTGAATTATCAATTGCACTCAATTTTATTACCATTGATTTATCTACTTCTTTATTTAATACTTTGGAAAACATTTCAAAACTTATAATTGGTTTAATTAAAAAACTTAATTCGCAGCAATAAACCGTTTACCGTTTACTGCTAACCGTTTACTTTTAATGATGCATGCTGAAGTATTCGGCTATCGGGCCCAGGGCTAATGGTGGAAAATAGGATAACGCAGTAACGATAACGATAACTGCAATCGTCATTACACCAAACGTTACACTGTCTGTTCTTAATGTACCGGCTGTTTCGGGAATATATTTTTTACCTGCCAGTGATCCTGCAATAGCAAGCGGGCCAATAATGGGAAGAAATCTTGCCAGCAATAAAACAATGCCTGTTGTAACGTTCCACCAAATATTATTATCACCCAACCCTTCAAAGCCACTGCCATTGTTAGCGTTTGCCGAGGTGTATTCGTACAGCATTTCGCTGAAGCCGTGATAGCCGGGATTGTTTAACCATGCTGAAGGCTGCACTGCCCAATCTGCATTGGCATGATGTACTACCATGTAGGCCGCAAAGGCAGTTCCCGCTTTAATTAAAAAAGCTGAAAGCAATGTAATCAAGGCTGCAATCTTTACTTCTTTGGCTTCTACTTTATGGCCTAAAAATTCGGGCGTTCGCCCAACCATCAAACCAGAAATAAATACAGCGATGATGATAAAAATAAAATAGTTTAAAAGCCCAACGCCCACGCCGCCATATAGTGCGTTAATCATCATATCCAGCAACACAACGCCACCGCTCAAGGGCATCAAACTATCGTGCATACCATTTACAGAACCATTGGAGGTGGATGTGGTAGCAACACTCCAGTAGGCTGTAGCAGCAGCGCCTATCCGAACTTCTTTGCCTTCCATGGCACCGGTTGCCTGCGCTATGCCGAGCCTTGTAATTTCAGGGTTGCCCTGCGTTTCAAAGTAAATGTTGTTGATAACAAAAAGCAGGTAGAAGCATGTCATTACACCAAAGATTATCCAGGCCAGTTTTTTCCTGTTGATATAATAACCCATTGCAAAAATTAATGCGATGGATATTATGGTGATGCTCCAGGCTTCAACTATATTAGTAAAGTAATTCGGATTTTCAAAAGGTACCGACGAGTTAGCGCCAAAGTATCCGCCTCCATTGGTGCCAAGCTGTTTAATGGCTATTATACCTGCAGCAGGACCCCTTGATACATGTTGTGTATCGCCCTGCAAGGTTACGATGGTGTCTTTGCCTTTATAGCTTGTTGGTGTGCCATTGAATGCCAAGATAACGGCCACTATAAGTGACAGCGGTAGTAATATTCTTGTAATTGATTTGATAAATATGCTCCAGAAATTACCAAGGTTACTGGTAGTTTTTTCTTTAAATGCATTGAACAGCGCCACCAAACATGCAATGCCTGTTGCAGCGCTTACAAATTGTAAAAAACAAATAACAAATGTTTGGGTTAAGTAGGTGAGTCCCGTTTCTCCTGAATAGTGCTGGAGGTTGCAGTTTACAACAAAGCTAATAATAGTATTAAAAGCAAGATCGGGCGTTTGGCCTGGATTACCGTCAGGATTTAATGGTAATTTATCCTGGAACACCAACATAAAAAATCCATACACAAACCATACAAGATTAATGGTGAGCATGGCTTTGAGAAATTCTTTCCAGTTCATGCCTTTGGTTGGATCGATACCGCAAACGCGAAAAATAAAACGTTCGATTGGATGCATAAAATCCATCAGCGTTCTTTCTCCGCTGAAAACCTTTGCAATGTATTTGCCTAGTGGAATGGCTAATAAAACGGTTAGTAAAAATGTAACGATTACGCCTAATATTTCAGAGTTCATTATTATAAATTTTTGTAAGCAGTAAGTAGTAAGCAGTGAACAGTTTACCGTTTACTGCTCACTATTCACTTGCTAAAATTTTTCCGGTTTTATTAATACATATAACAGGTAAATAAAAACCGCGATGGAAATGATTAATAGAATATTGTTTACCATGGTTTAGATTTTATCAAAAAATTGAATTGATTTATAACAAAGCCAGAATAAAATGAGGCCGCCGATGAAACATTCAAGTAATAGCATAATTTTTATTTTATTGATGTATAATAATTTTGATAAGATTGCTGCCTACTGCAATACCTAAAATGAAACCATGTACAATGGTTGCAGGATGTATTCGGTTTTTAAACAAATTCCATTGCATATACTTAATCAAAATGTAGTTTATGCATGATAAACGCTATCAGTGTTAATAATATCGCAACACCTACTACGATCAGAAAATCTTTTAAACGTGGTTCATACGGTTTCATGCTTGTGGTAATGCCAAAGAAGTGCCTGTTTACAAGTAAATTTTTTAACAGGCCTGAAGCATGTGCTGCATAAGGGTTTCAGGTTTTTAATTGTCAAAAGCCTGTAAATACCAAAACAGAAAACCCTTTCATTTTGAAAGGGTATATTTTCAAAATGAAAGGGTGAAGTCCAATCCCGAATCCCTTTGGGCAGGCCTGCCTAAATGGAAGAACTTATAAACACATAGTAATTTGAAGTTGCTGGCTAAAATGGGCAGCTTATTCTTTTCCTCCACAAAGGAAGAAGTTAGGCGGGTGCTATAGTTGATATTCTTCCAATTTTCTATATAAGGTTGTTAGTCCGATTCCCAAATATTCCGCAGCTCTTGTTTTGTTGCCTTTTGTATACTGTAATACTTTTTGAATATGTTTTTTTTCAACACTCATCAAGCTCAGGCTTTTTAAAGAAGGTGCATTGTCTTGTATTTGGATTTCGTAAGGCAAGTGCTCTGGCAGGATGGAATCATCTGCTAAAATAACAGCCCGCTGCATCACATTCCTCAACTCCCGGATATTTCCTTTCCATGAATAATTCTTTAAGAGATTTAAAGCTTCTTTACTTAATTGAATATTGCCTTTGTTTTCTTCGTGTGCATAGATATTGATAAAATGATTTGCCAATGCGGGGATATCATCAACCCTTTGTCTTAACGCTGGCAGATGAATGGAAAAAACATTTAAACGATAAAACAAATCTTCCCTGAAGGTTGCTTCTTCAATAGATTTTTTTAGTTCCTTATTTGTGGCAGCAATAACGCGAACATTTACTTTTGATGCCTTCGTATCGCCTAGTTTTATAAACTCGCCGCTTTCCAAAACACGTAACAGTTTTGCCTGCAAATCAATATTCATGTCACCAATTTCATCTAAAAATAAAGTACCTCCGTCTGCTGCTTCAATTAGGCCTTTTTTTTCTTTAAGAGCACCGGTAAACGCCCCCTGTAAATGACCAAACAATTCACTTTCCAGCAACTCTTTTGAAAAAGTACTGCAATTAATGGCAACAAATGCTTTGACGCTTCTTTTACTGCTGTTATGTATTGCATTTGCAAAAATTTCTTTACCTGTTCCGGTTTCTCCTGTAAGTAAAACAGTAGCATCGGTTGCTGATATTTTTTTGGCAAGAGCTATAGCTTGGTGTATTGATTCACTTTTACCTATAATTCTTTCGAAGCCGCCCGTATGATCTTTAATCTTTACAGATGTTTTTTTATTGAGAATAGCTTTATTGACAGCCTGATGCAACAATGGAATAATTTTATCATTATCATCCCCTTTTAATAAATAATCAAAAGCGCCGTTTTTCATTGCCCTGATACCATCTGGTATATTTCCATAAGCTGTTAATAAAATCACTTCATAAGATGGGTATTTTGTCTTCACCTCTTTAATAAAATCAACGCCACTGCCATCGGGAAGTTTTACATCACATACTATCACATCAAATTCCTGCCTTTGTAAAACTTTAGCAGCAAATTTTAAATTGCCAGCCTGAAAAACGGTAAAGCCTTCAAGGCTTATTATTCGTGACAGCAGGCTGCGAAGCTTTTCCTCATCATCTATCAGTAAGATATTTCCATTCATAATTGCAAAGATGATATATTACAAATGAAGGTAGATACCAACATCTGGAAATCTTCTGATATGCTTTTAGTTGTGAAAGAATCATACCTCCTGGCGGGAAAATAATACCGCAACATTATAATAGGGCCGCGGCTGTTATCCGAAAATAGGAGAATAGTTGCGCTAAACAATACCTTATAGGCGAATAAAGCAGAGTAGCCGGTACAAACCTCTAACCCGGGAAAGCTTGCAACTTCGCCATATCTATCATAAAGTTTACTGCTTTCATTATCATCAATTAAAATTTTTCATAAAAATTCCTGCCTTAAGCTCTTTACCCGCTGAAATTGATGACGGGTTTAAATAGTTCTTCGGAATACCTTCCGCGGTTATTTCATTCAATATCACCTTTCCGTTCTTTTGAATATTATTTTCTGTGGGTTTATTTAAGGTATCAGGTTCAATTACGTCACCATTAAATCCTAAATAATATTTATTGTCAGCAAAAACCGAATTGCTAAAAATATAGTTCTGCCGTGTACCTTTATAGCCAACGATAGCATAATTGCTGTTGGCTATAATGTTATTCCGAAATATGAAAGGAAGCCCGGCATCTTCCCCATAACCAAACCAAAATGCAGCTTCATAAGCGCCATAGATAATGGAATGAGTCAGTGAAAAATCTTTCACGTTTAAAAAACTTAATACTGCATTTTTGCAATTATAAAATATACAGTGATCGATATGAATACCTTCCCCTTGTGCAAAAATGGCCCCCTGTATGGCAGCGGAATTTTTTTCGCCTATAAAATAGCATTGCGAAATCTCCAGGTTTTTTAATGCTTTATCTTTTCTTTCAATTGCATAGAAATATTCTGATGACGGATTAGGATTACCTAAGAATTTAATTCCCTTTATACTTACGTTATTTCTTTCAATCTCTATAGCAATGCTGGCGTGCTGCAGCTTTCCGGCCCTGTTGCTGTCTGCAGTTACTTGTATTACCGGCATTTTTACAGGTAACCAGTTCGTGTCGTCAGGCATTATTAACGCTTCGATTGAGTAATTATTTACAAGCGCGGAACCTTCAATCAATAACGGGCGGGTAAGCGTATATAGTCCCGGCGCTAATTTTATCACAACGTCCTTCTTATCCTGAAACTTATTTGCCCTGTTAACGGCATCTTCAATACTTAACAACGGTTCTTCCATAGTTCCCCTGGCAGAGGGTTTACCACTGTTTACATCCACAAATAATATTTGTGCAGATAAGTGTTTACCCGAACAAAAAACTGCTATTAACATAAACAGATACTTCATCTATTCTTATTTAAATATTGTTTGCATCTTTTAAAACTTACTTCATCTTTTACGTATAACCTAATGAGCCTGGCGCAGGCGAATCCTATGTTTAAGCCTGCAATATTGATGAAGGAATAAATCCTGTGTTGTACAAGATTTTTAAATGCGGTCTTAAAATATTTTTAAATATAAAATCACAATGCAAATGCCAAGACATAAATGCATGTTTTTAAATGATTTAGAAATGAATATTCAGGTAAACTGTCCGATACTGAACATTTTTTGCACGCACCTGAACATGTTGGAGATGTATTATGTGGTTGCTCATCTTACTAATTCAATGGCACAACAAGACGGAGATTCGGGAAAGAAGAATTTGGTACATTAGCTTTGATAGCACGAATTTTCTGCTGCAATTACTGATTTTGGAAAACTTAATTCAACAAAGATGCCATAACCGCTGTAACATAAAGTCCCGCTGACAATCGCCATTGCATGATGAAATTGCAAAGAATTGTAGCTATGCAACTAACTTTCATTAATGCCAGCCATTTGGGCACATATCCATAATGCAAGGGAAGATCAGCAGCACCGGAACGCCTCATGTATGTAAAATCAACCCGAAAATTGCGGACGGGATTACAATAAAGCTTTAAAAGAATCTTTACTAAACCGGAACGATATTGAAATACCGATATCCATTCCACCATCAGCGCCATTTACAGAATTTATTCCTTTCAATGATTTAGCTTTCTTTGACAGGCTTTGTTATTCAATTTTACCGGAATATAAAGGTGCGTTTACTGAAGGTTCGATGGTTATTTCCTGGATACCTGGAAGAAAAATAATGAAGCCTTGCAATAACAGCTCATACAGCCTGATGATTATTTTGAATATCCGGCCGGTGTATTTTTTGGGTTTCGTTACAATCTTATTTGCAGGTGGTAGCAAAAGTTCGCAACTTTAATCAAAAAGTCTTGATGGATACAAGCGAAAACAGGAATAAGGCTGCCGGGCCCGCTGATTATCTTGCCAATGAACGGACGTTTTTAGCCTGGATACGAACCAGCATAGCACTGATGGGTTTTGGATTTGTCATTGTGAAGTTTGCGCTTTTTATACGGCAAATCACAGCCGCTCTTGGAGAAAAAGTTCCAGTACCAGCAAAAGGTTATTCTGCCGTGATTGGAGTAACAATGGTTGCTTTAGGCGCCCTCATGGCAACATTTGCTTATATCCGCTACCGGAATATAGAAAAGCAACTTAACAGTAACGCTTATTTTCCATCCCGCTGGCTCTCTGTTTTGGTAACACTGGGCATAGTGATTGGTGCCATTCTGCTGATTTTTTACCTCTTACCTAATATCAGGTAGTGAAGTGCTTAACAACAAAGGGGCGTACCGTAACTATCCTTCATCAATTCATTTACAAGGTCCTTCATTTTTTGCAGGCCCGTAATAGCAATATGTAATGCATCCTGTTTCTAATAGGTTTCAGTTGATTTTTTATAAAAAGAGCAGTTAATAGCTGCTACGTATTTTATTATTAAAGCAGAAACCATTTATAGTACAGATAGTTGAAGTACTGGATTGTGATGCAATAACCGTACAAGAAAATTCCGGATTAAATCAAAGACTATTCAAAAACTTAATCAGCTTAGCCCTTTCTGCAGCTGATAAATTCATGAACTGTTCTTTTGCTTTTTCAGCTTCGCCGCCATGCCATAAAATAGCTTCTTCAATGCTGCGGGCACGGCCATCATGCAGATAATAAGGTGTTCCGTTTGTTTTGGGAAAAAGGCCAATTCCCCATAAAGGCATGGTGCGCCATTCGCTGCCGCTGGCATCAAAATCGGGGCGGCCATCGGCTAAACCAGGCCCCATATCGTGCAGTAACAAATCAGTATAAGGATGAATACGCTGGTTGGATAATTGCGGTACGGCAAAATCAATCCCTGTTTGCACGGTTGGTATATGGCATTTGGCGCAACTGATAAGCACAAACAATCTTGCGCCCTGCACATTATTGCTGTCATTCACATCGCGGCGGGCGGGCACTGCCAGTGTTTTAATATAGAATGTAACAGCATTCAATGTACTGTCGGGCAACTCTATTCTGGTTTTTGTTTGTGTGTATTGAGATTGCCCTTTACTGCTTTCATCGGGGAGTAAATAACTGGTTACGCCCATATCCTGCTGATAAGCCACAGCAACCTGTCTTTGAATAGTGGTGGTATTCGCTTTTAAACCAAACCGCCCCAATTGCTTTTTATTTACAGCGGTATCAAAAATGTAATTGGGTTTCCCGCTTATGCCGTCGCCATCTTTATCGCTTTCATCAGCAAAAGATAAAATAGTGCTTTCGGGAATGTTTTCCAGTAAGCCGGCGCCAAAAACCGGCGGCGCTAATCTTGGTGATAAATAATAAACCACAGGTAAAGGATAATAAGGGTTTTGCAATGTGTATGCTGGCACACGCAATGTTACAAAGTTCCCATCGGCATAATTAACTATGCTGTCTTTATAACTAATATCAATATGTGCTTCGGGCTGCACGCCAAGTAAGGCTTTATCCTGCACCTGGAAACCATAACCCTGAGCGCTCAGCGGCGCACCATGTTCATCCAAACCGGGAATGCTTATCCTGAACAGCAGCGATGAATTCTGAAAGCCTGCTGTGGGCGTTCCTTTGCCATCGTTATGATGACAGGAAATACAGGAAACATTATTGAAAATAGGGCCCTTGCCGCCGAATAGGGTTGAATCTGCAACGAAGGTTTGTTCAAAGTTTTCATCGCCCAAACCGTGCACGATAAGGTCTCTTCCGTTTAAGCCATCAATTTCGTGTGTAAAAGCCTGCGATGAAACATCGAATACCGTTGCGGCACCACCGCTTAGCCTGTCATCATAACCTGAAGCAGGAAAGGTATCTGCCCTGTTACACATAACAAAGGCAGATACGATACCCATTAGCAGCAACAAGGTTTTCAAACTCTTTATCACAATGCTTTACTTAATTAGTTTTTGATGTTTGCCAGCAGGAATGGCTGTAACTCTTCTTCCAACACATCCCTTACTTCGCCAATAGCGTCCATTAAACCCTGCAGCTGTACCCTTTGTTCAAAAATGGCTAATTCAAAAGAACCATTAACAGTGCTGAATGCATTGATGGCGTTTTCAAATTTTTGTTTTATCTGGTTATCCAGGTTTTTGTTCATAGACGAGACAATATTTGTTAAACCAATTCCCTGTGTTTTATATTTTCCGAGATAAACATTGTAAGCGCCCTGAATATTATTTTTGAAATCCACCATTGAATTTTCAGAATAAGGAGATTCAACTTTATTTGAATCATTTTGAATAAACGGCACAAAAATTTTACCCTCATCCTCATCAGAATGCCCTACTTCATTACAAATACCAATCATTCCGTCATTCAGTGCAGTAAAGAATTCATAGTAAGTGGAGAATGCTGAACTTCCGTTACCGGCAGAAGTTACTTTATCGGTGTAGCCGCCTGTCCATTCTGCATGCAAAGCAC
>JAEWBD010000034.1 GCA_023391315.1 Bacteroidota bacterium
ATACATATTAATGCCCTGCTCAAAATAAATGCGGGCACTGTCGTTTGTTGCTGTTACGGGCATGCGGTAATTGCCCCATCCCTTCAGCAGGGGAATAATATTGGAAGAATCTTCCGTATTAAATGCAGCAATATTTACCGCACAGCCTGCACTATACTTTTGTTTATACTTTAAAACCTGTTGTCTTGCCGTTGTTGTATCAACAGCATTTTTATTGTGATAAAAAAACAGGTATCCTTCGAACACAATGGCGGCAATGGCAATGATAAGCAGTTTCATAGCGGTGTTTTAGCGCCATAAATTTATGAATTAGAAAATAAAAACATGAATAATTCAGAAACATGGATTGCCTGCTGTCTGAGTTTTGGGCAGTTTATACGGAATAGAATAATCTTACATCTCAGCAGTGTTAACCCTGCACCGCCTTATTCAAAAAAATAATAAGCGGGTATAAAGCTTCAAATGCCTTTATAACGGATGCTTCAAATTTTTTATCAGTTAATTGTTCATCACTTAAAGGTGCCGTGGCCACAACACTTTTCAGCTTTATAAATTCAATAGCCGGGTTGTTTTCGTCATAACCTTTTGGCGGTCTTGTTAAACTCCATTCACTATCGCTGCTAATGCCTTTTGTATAAACCGTTTTAAACTTTTTATTATTAATGATGCTTTTAAATTCATCAAAATTGTAATCTATTTCCTGCCGCACTTTTTTCAGCATATCGGCATCGGGCTGGTAAATACCGCCACCAACAAAACTATTGCCCGGCTGCAGGTGTAAATAATATCCACCTGTATTACTCTTTTTTCCACCGGCATTTATGTAAGCCCCAAAATTCGTTTTATAAGGCGATTTATCCTTGCTGAAACGAATATCACGGTTGATCCTGAACAGGCAATCTTTTGGCGCAAGCGATACCAATGTTATATCAATTGTTGAGAAGCCTGATAATATAGTTTGAAGCGAAGCTGTAAAATCTTCTTTGGCCGCTTCATATTTTTTCCGGTTGGCATCAAACCATTCCTTGTTATTGTTCTTTGCCAGTTGCTTTAGAAATTGAAGCGTTGATGTTTGTAGCATAGTGTATAGTTAAGTTGAATAGTTGATACGTTGAATGTTTGATTGTCTCAACCAACCTGACAGGTTCCTTGCAGGATATGACAACATGCATTCACGTTTGACGATTCACGTTTGGTGAAGTCAGGCTCCTGAATATATCTTCCAGGTTATTGCCTTCCGTTTGTAAGGAAGTTATATCGAGCTGCCCTGCAACAGCAAATTCAAGCAGCTGTCTGCGCATCTCATTGGTGTCGTTGGTGGATATTTTAAAGCTTTGGTCATTTACTGCAACCACCTGTTTGGCACCGGGCAAATTTTCAAGCTGCGCTTTATCGATCTTCGTTGAAAAGCTTACTGCAATACTGTTAGACTGCACATTTTGTTTAAGCGCTTCCACGCTGCTGTCGGCAACAAGCTGGCCTTTGTTAATAATGATAACTCTATCGCAGATGGCCTGCACTTCCTGTAAAATATGCGAAGAAAATAATACTGTTTTATTGCGGCCCTGTTCTTTAATTACGTTACGTATTTCTATGATTTGATTAGGATCCAAACCGCTGGTGGGTTCATCCAGGATCAAAACTTCAGGGTCATGTAATAATGCTGCTGCCAGGCCAACACGCTGCTTGTATCCTTTTGAAAGTTGGCCCGTTTTCTTTTTACTTTCAATTGCCAGGCCTGTTAGCTCAATAACATTTTGAATTTTTTCTTTTGCATGTTGAACTCTATGAACACCGGCAATAAACTGCAGATATTCCTTTACATACATATCGTAATACAAAGGATTGGATTCCGGCAGGTAACCAATCTTTTTCTTGGCATTCATCACATCCTTATTTACATCTGCGCCACACACTTTTATATCACCGGCATCAGGCTGTAAATACCCGGTTATCATTTTCATGGTCGTACTTTTACCGGCGCCGTTCGGGCCAAGGAACCCTACAATTTCTCCTCTGCCAACAGAGAAGGAAACATTATTTACAGCCTTTTGTTCGCCGTATTGTTTTAAAAGATTCTTTACTTCAATTGACATGTTTTTATTATTGAACCTTCTTCTATTTTTAATTCCAAGGGGATGATAAGATTGTTTCTATTTTAAGTTTTGTCACTTTCTTTTCTTGATAAAAGAAAGTAACCCCCGCCTGACCGAATCAGTCGGGCAGGAAAGAAAATCAAGAAAAAATGATATTGCAAAGTGCATATTGGTTTTTTATTTGTCTTTGCGAACCTCCTTCGTCGGTTTCAGCACATTTTCCCACGCCCTGATTAAACTTTTGTGCTGATGACTTTTCAGCGGTTTAGCCTTGATGCTTAGGTTCAATCAGCGTGAGTATGTTCAAGCGCTTAATTGTTTATAGCTGTTACATTCACGTTTGACGATTCACTTTTCACGAAAATCAATCCTGTAAATCCTTTAATACCACAAATCAGGGTTCAGACAAGCTGCCATCTGTTCAACGGCACAAGTGTTGCGACGCAAGGAACGATGCCACAATGTATCAATTGCTGGTCACCAAATAAATCAAGCTGCCTGCAAGGCCATAACAACTATAAATTTTCAATGAGCTTACATTCGCATCTGACGATTGACGATTCACGAACCCTGTCAACATTCACAAAGATAGCCGCTGAAATAAAGCAGAGCCTTACCACTCCGTTAATAAAAACATTTTTATTCTTTGCTATGTAAAGATGTTTAATAAATTTACGCCTCACAATAAATATATAGCTCATGCCATATCCGTTTCAGATTACATCGTTAGAAGAATACCAGTTACGTTACAAGCAAAGTGTTGAAAACCCTGAAAAGTTCTGGGGCGAGGTAGCTGAAAGTTTTTTATGGAAAAAGAAATGGGATAAAGTGCTCGAATGGAATTTTACCAAACCCAAAGTTGAATGGTATAAAGGTGGCAAATTAAATATTACAGAGAATTGTATCGACCGTCATTTGGCAGAAAAGGGCGATTTGCCGGCTATTATATGGGAGCCGAATAATCCTGAAGAAAGAACAAGGGTGGTAACTTATAACCGCCTGCACAAACGTGTTTGCCAGGTAGCGCAAATGCTCAGGAACAACGGCGTTAAAAAGGGCGACCGCGTTTGCATTTATATGGGCATGGTGCCCGAACTGGCTTATGCTGTTTTGGGTTGTGCAAGAATAGGCGCTATTCATTCCGTTATATTCGGCGGCTTTAGCGCGCAAAGCATTGCCGACCGTTTGGAAGATGCAAATGCCGAATACATTATTACCTGCGATGGCGCCTTCCGCGGCGAGAAAGTTATTCCGCTGAAAGACGTAATAGACGATGCATTGGTAGGCAATAAAACGGTAAAAAGAGTGATTGTTTTTACAAGAACAAGAACACCTGTATCTATGATAAAAGGCCGTGATATATGGTGGGAAGATGAAATGCTGTATGCAGAAGAACAGGTGGAGAAAAACGGTGTTGTTAAGTTTGATGCAGAAGAAATGGATGCGGAAGACCCGTTGTTTATTTTATATACATCCGGCTCCACCGGGAAGCCAAAAGGTGTGGTGCATAGCTGTGCAGGGTATATGATATTTACCACTTACAGTTTTGTAAACGTATTTCAGTACCAGTTTCCGCAGGTGCATTTTTGTACGGCCGATATAGGCTGGATAACCGGGCACAGTTATATTGTTTACGGGCCACTGGCAGCCGGTGCAACATCACTGATGTTTGAAGGCATTCCTACCTGGCCTGATGCAGGCCGCTTCTGGGATATTGTTGACAAATACAAGATCAATATTTTATATACGGCGCCCACGGCCATACGCAGTTTAATGGGTTTTGGCGAAGCGCCCTTAAGAGATAAAGACCTCTCCTCTTTGCAGGTATTGGGCAGCGTTGGCGAGCCCATTAACGAAGAAGCCTGGCATTGGTATGATGAAAATATCGGTAAGAAAAAATGCCCCGTTGTTGATACCTGGTGGCAAACCGAAACGGCCGGCATATTAATCTCCAACCTGGCTGGCGTAACGCCGTCAAAGCCAAGCTGGGCAACGCTTCCGCTGCCTGGCGTGCAGCCGTTGCTGGTGGATGAGAATGGCCAGGAAGTTACAGAACCTGATGAAGAAGGTTTATATAAAGGCAACCTTTGTATTAAGTTTCCGTGGCCTTCCATTATACGCACCACCTATGGCGATCATGAACGCTGCCGCACCAATTATTTTGCTGCCTATCCCGGTTTATATTTCACCGGCGACGGCGCTTTAAAAGATAAGTATGGCAACTACCGTATTACCGGCCGCGTGGATGACGTATTGAATGTAAGCGGCCACCGCATTGGCACTGCCGAAGTGGAGAATGCCATTAACATGCACAGCGGCGTGGTTGAAAGCGCCGTGGTTGGTTACCCGCATGATATAAAAGGCCAGGGCATTTATGCTTATGTAATTTATACCGGCACGCACGATGCCGAGCTTACCAAACGCGATATTACGATGACCGTTAGCCGTATCATTGGTCCTATTGCCAAGCCCGACAAAATACAGTTTGTAAGCGGCCTGCCTAAAACACGCAGCGGAAAAATTATGCGCCGTATTTTACGCAAGATAGCCGAAGGCGAAACCAAAAATATTGGCGATACCACTTCATTGCTCGACCCGAATATTGTGGAAGAGATTAAGAATGGGAAGGTGTAGGGGGAAATTAATTTGCTGCCTTCTCTGAGCAATTTTCAGGTTGAGACCGCAATTTAAACGTGCCCGCAAAGCCTTCAAATTTTATGGACTGGGCGGGCACTTTATATTTATTGTATGCTACTTTATCAATACCCGTAAAATGAGGAATTTCAATAAAAGATTTTTTTTGTTTGCGTCTGTTTTAATCGGCCTACTGCTTATTCCTTGTTTTATTGCAGCATGGGGAGAAGATGAAGGGACTTTAAACAACAATATTTTCTTAGTAGCACTTTCAAAAACATTTTACATTCTTCGTTTCCCCACGCATGTATTATCCTGGAAATTCTTTTCCCATAACGGAGAACTTTTTCTTGGCGGACTTATACTGAACTGTATGTTTTTTGGACTGGCAATTGAAAGAGCAATATATGTTCTAAAACAAACAATAACAACCGGTTTTACAACAACTGGTTCCGCACAAAATTTAAATTAAGAATAAAGTCTTATCGATTTGTATAACAAGCTTTGCCAAACGCTTCAAAATACGGTGGAAAAAATTCCTATACCGCTATTTATAATTCTCTATATTCGCACAGAAGACGCTGCTATGAGTCTATAATAAGTTTAGCTGTTGTGAAATGTATTACCCTTAAATAAATAGCCTAAAATAATTTCAACAATGACCTCCTTTTTCGATGGCATGCCCGGCCTGTTACAGGGTTTCTGGTGGGTAGCACTAATATCCAGCCTTATTTTTCTTGTTCAAACAATAGCAACATTTATTGGTGGCAGCCACACAGACGTTGACGGTGTTAATGCTGATTTTAGCGGTGACCTTGATAGTGTTCATGCACCTTTCCAGATGTTCTCTTTAAGAAACCTGGTAAATTTTATGTTAGGATTTGGCTGGGCAGGCATTGGTTTTTACAGTGCTGTTGAAAACAAAGGATTGCTTATTCTGCTTGCATTCGGCATAGGGATATTATTCGTATATCTATTTTTTATTATTATAAAGCAATTCCTGAAACTGTCTGAAGACAATTCTTTTAAAATAGAAAGATTGATAGGTAAAAAAGCCGACGTTTATCTTACTATACCTGCACAAATGGAAGGCAAAGGTAAAATACAGATAAGCCATAAAGGCACCTATCACGAACTACCGGCCATGACAAATGGTGGAATAATAACTACCGGCAACCTGGTAGAAATAACAGGTATAACCAACGGCATTTTAATTGTAAATAAAGTATCATAACTGCTATGGAAAGTTTAATGAACAGTCCCTTCTTTTTAATTATTGTAGCTGTAATTGTTTTGTTTGTAACCATTACAGCCCTTATTTCAAGGTATAAGCGTTGCCCCTCTGATAAAATACTGGTTATCTACGGAAAAACAGGGGGCGCTTCTGCCAAATGTATCCATGGCGGCGGCGCATTTATATGGCCGGTGATCCAGGATTTCGCTTACCTCGATTTAAAACCTATTTCAATAGAAGCCAATTTAACCAATGCACTTTCTAGGCAAAACATAAGAGTTGATGTGCCTTGCCGTTTTACCATTGCTATCTCAACCGAACATGATACTATGGGCAATGCTGCTGAAAGGTTATTGGGACTAAGCCCTGATCAGATACAGGAGCTTTCAAAGGATATACTCTTTGGCCAGCTTCGCCTGGTTATTGCCACCATGACTATAGAAGAAATTAATTCCGACCGTGATAAATTTCTCGATAACATATCTAAAAACGTTGATACAGAATTAAAGAAGATCGGTCTTAAGCTTATTAATGTAAATGTTACTGATATTAAAGATGAATCAGGGTATATTGAAGCGCTTGGTAAAGAAGCCGCGGCAAAAGCCATTAACGAAGCGAAGGTTAGTGTAGCCGAACAGGAAAAAATAGGCGAAACAGGAAAAGCAAGCGCCGACAGGGAAAAAGACACGCAGATTGCTGAAACCAACCGCGACAGAGATGTAAAAATTGCCATAACACAAAAAGACAGGGAGGTTAGTATTGCCTCCGCCGGCAAAGATGAAGCCATCGGAAAAGCAGAAGCGCAAAGAGATGCAAGGATTGCAACTTCAGAGGCTAACTCTTTAGCGGTGAAGGGTGAGAACGATGCAAAAATAACCATTGCCAACTCTGATGCTTTGCGCCGTGAAAAAGAGGCAGAAGCTTTGAAGGTGGCCGTTACGGCAGAAAAAGTGCAGGCAGCAAAAGCACTTGAAGAATCGTATGTGGCAGAGCAAAAGGCAGAAGCAGCCCGTGCTGAAAGAGAACGGTCCACGCAAAACGCTAATGTAATTATACCCGCACAGATTGCTAAACAAAAAGCAATTATAGATGCCGAAGCGGAAGCTGAAAATATCCGCCTGAAAGCAAAAGGTGAAGCGGATGCCATCTTCGCAAAAATGGAAGCAGAGGCAAAAGGATTATACGAAATACTTACTAAACAGGCCGAAGGTTACGACAAAGTGGTGAAGGCAGCGGGCGGTAATTCTACCAATGCATTCCATTTGTTATTACTGGAAAAACTTCCTGAGCTTGTGAAGACACAGGTAGAAGCTGTTAAAAACATTAAGATCGACAAAATCACCGTTTGGGATGGCGGCAATAAAGAAAATGGCAATGGCACTACCGCTAACTTTGTTTCAGGAATGATGAAAACCGTGCCGCCTCTTAACGACTTGTTTAATATGGCAGGGCTTAACCTCCCAAATTATCTTAAAGGGGATGACCCTAAAAACGGAGCAGACAATACACTCACAATAGGTGATAATTAATACTGAATTAAAAGAACAAATGATGATACTATCTGCATTGAACCGGGCGTATTAATTTATTATACGGCCGCTAACAAAAACAACCGCCAAACATTACAATATTTGAAGTTTATGCTGACACTGCCGCTTATAATCCGCACATAACAACACCGCATTTTAAGCAATACAAAGAAGCTGTAAAAAATATGGTTACTTCTTTCAAACTTGTTGACGTGACGCTCATCGGTTCAGCAAAACCGGGCATGTAAAGCGATTTGAGCAGAAGTTTCCCCGGGTTTCTAATTTTGTTAATCATATTCCCATGCTTTTTAAAAAATGCTCTTTATAATTACTGCCAACCGGTATTTCCTGCTGATGAATAAAAACCCGGTTGCCTTCAATACCAGCCACTTTCGACATATTGATAACATAGGAACGATGAATGCGGATAAACTTATTCTGCGGTAACATTTCTTCCAGCATCTTCAGGTGAAAGCCGATGAGGATATTTTTTTCATGGAAATAAATCTTTGTAAAATCACGCTGCGCTTCTGCAAATAATATATCATCAAAATTTATTCTTATCAGCCTGCTGTCAACCTTTACAAAAATATGATTGGATGACAATGATCCCGGCTGAAGCTCTGCCGGTTTTTCTTTTATTGTCAATACAGGCAAACTTAATTTTTCCTGCACACGAATGACCGCCTGTTTAAAACGCCCGGGCGTGATGGGTTTTAGCAGATAATCAACCGCCATTAATTCAAAACCTTCTACCGCATAATCAGCATAGGCCGTTGTAAAAACAACCAGTGGCGGATTTTTTAATGAACGCAAAAAATCAATGCCGCTGATGCCCGGCATCTGTATGTCTAAAAACAATACATGAACAGTTGATTCATGCAATGCCTGCCAGGCCTCGGTGGCATTGATACATTCTTTTATCACTACCCAATCAGGAAAGTGCGCAAGATGTTCTGCTATCATTTGTCTTGCCAAAGGCTCATCATCTATTATCAGGCAGTTAATCATTTTTTACTCAAATTAATATTGGTGATAACGGTAAATAAATGCTGGCCGCTTTTTGTTTCAAAAGAATAATTATCTGCATAATAATAGTTTAAACGCTTTTGAATATTCTCCAGTCCGATACCTCCTTTTGCCGGCATATTTTTTTTGCAGGTGTTGGATACTTTACAATACAGGTTCTTATTTTTCAAACCTAACTGTATGGATATCCAGCTCACCTTACCGGTTTCTTCCACACAAAACTTAAATGCATTTTCCACCACCGGCATAAACAATAAGGGCGGAAAAGCCACCGACGCATCGTCAACTTCATAATTAAAATTAACAAGCGTGTGGTTTAAACGGATTTTTTCCAGCTCAATATAATCTTTCAGCAACTGAATTTCTTTTCCGATGGTATTTTCCTTTTCATCCTGGTACAAAGAATACCGCATGAAATTAGCCAGGCGGGCAACCGTTTCTGCAGATTGTTCTTTTTTATTCTTTAATATCAGCGCATAAATATTATTGAGCGTATTAAAAAGAAAGTGAGGATGTATTTGCGATTTCAAAAAATTAAATTCCAGCTCCACATTTTCTTTTGCCAGTTGCAGCGTGGTCACCCGTTGCCGCAAATAGGCTGTACTTATTTTTATGCCAACAGGCAAGGCCATTAACAACAAAAGTTGGTATATAACACCTAAACTTGCTATTCTCGTAAGGATAACATTTAAACTGCCCCTTTGCAAATAATTATAATAAGAAGGTTGTTGATCCTTTAATGTTTCCATGCATTCCCGGCATGCGTTGAGAATCGACATTTCCCATCCCGCGTCAACAACGGCATATAGAACCACGAGCAAAAGCGATGCAAGTATGCCTTTAAAATATTTTTTTCTTGCAAAGAATTCAGGTATTACAAAATATATCAATGGATAATAAACCATCATTAAGCAAACCGTTATCCTTATTGGATATAAGTAAGCAGCAGGCGTATTTCTCAGATTGTTAAACGATACGAGGTTAAAATACCACTGCGCTCCAAAAAATATTGACCAAAAAAGCAGGTGCAGTAAAACCCTGCGCAATTTTCCTGAACGGGATTGATAATTTAAAAACCTGAAACGCATAACGTAAAAGTAGCTAACGATGCCTTGCAACAAAATATTACCGATAAAACTATGTTTTACGGCAACCAATGGCTGTTGGCCGGCAACAAAGCATGTACGCAGCTGCTTTTTTATTTATTCCTGTTAAATACCGCTTGGTTAGTAATTAATAAAGGCCTGTCGATTTTATTTTTCTATGGTTTTGCGGCAGCATTTTTTTGCTTCATAAAATCACGCAAACATGTTTACGTTTTTAAAAGCTGCATTCGGCAATATACAGCAAACAGGCTCTGTAATAGAAAGCTCATCACATCTTTCAAAACGCATGACCCGTATTATTAATTTTAAAAAGACAGTGCATATTGTAGAATTGGGCGCCGGCACCGGAAGCATTACGAGGCATATACTTTCTAAAATGAGCCGGCATTCAAGGCTTACGACTTTTGAAATTAATCCCACGCTTTTTGACCGGCTGGAAAAATTTCATGATGAACGGCTTACTACAATAAATGATGATGTGTTGTTCCTGCCCAAATATATTTCCGACCGGTCTGTTGATTATATCATCTCCGGTTTGCCGCTCGCCAATATTGCTGCAACACAAAAAAGCAGCATTTTGCACGCCTGTAAAAGAGTGCTTAAGCCCAACGGTTATTATATACAGTTTCAATATTCATTAAACGATATAAGCTTGCTTAAGCGGCAATTCTTTTCGGTAAGCTGTGGTTTTGCACTCCTTAACATCCCTCCTGCATTTGTTTACTATGCTAAAAATTAGCTTATGGATTCCCTCGCAACAAAAAAGTTTTTGCGCATAGTTTGGGTATGTTTTTTATTAACCTGTATTTCTTTGTACGTAATATATTCGCCCTATCTCACCGGCCAAAATATTGCTGCATTTATTAAGCGTTACAACCATCAGATGCTGGCAGCATTTTTTATAGTTTGTGTTGTACGCGGTTTTACACTTGTACCCAGTACGCCGTTTTTGTTAACAGGTATCATACTTTTTTCAGCAACACCGCTTTTATTATTAATTGTATTTATGGCGAGCATTTTTGTTGTGGCGACGTTGCTTTTCTATGCTTCAGACTACCTGGGTTTTGCGCGTTATTTTGAAAAACGATACCCGCAAAAAACCGAACAGGTGAGGCGTAAGCTGAATGGCCGTTACGGCTTTTGGTTTATATTAATATGGGCTTTTACACCTTTTACGCCCACCGATCTCGTATGCTATGTGGCCGGTTCGCTAAGAATGCGTTTTATGAAATTTATGCTGCCGCTGATATTGGGAGAAGCTATCATTTGTGCGATATACATTTTTAATGGAGCTGCATTGTTACATAAGTAGTAGTAAAAATAAGAGCACTTAAAAGCATCTCCCACAAACTAATTTTTTACACAATTAAGCCAGCACATATTGATTCGTTCTCTTATTTTTAATTGCGTATCATTTGCCTGGAACCAGCCAACCTTCCATCTACATACAAGGAATAATAATAAGTGCCTGAAGCAAGTATAGATGCATCAATACGAACACTGCCTTTACCTCCGCCCGAAATATTTAATTCTTTTAATTGCTTACCGTTTACATCGGTGATAATAATTTTTGCCGATGAAAACTTTGCAGGCAATGAATAAGCTATCGTGGTGGTGTTATGAAATGGGTTAGGCATATTCTGCTCAAGCGATGCTGCAGTAATAACTGCAGCCTGTTGATTATTGACCGTTAATTGTTTTGAGCCGATCATTGCCTTTAACTCATCTATTTGTTTTTGCAGGTTATTTATTTTTTCCTCTTTCGCTTCATTATCCCTGCTTAATTCCTGCACAGCTTTTACCAGCGGCACTACAAAATCACTATAACGCAATCCATATAAACCGTCCTTGCTTTGAGGTTTGTCAACACCGCTGAAATTGTAGTTCAGTTGCCTGGCCGCAGCTTCCACTTCCTGCGCTTCAAAACCGTTGTAAATAATCGTTGCTGCACGCGCTGCTTCTGCCTGCATTTCCTGTTTCAGGCTGTTATAGGCGCTATCGCTTGCTGAGCCTCTTTCATAATGCGCATTCAGTGCATTTATATCAACCGTATAGGTAATGGGTTTAAGTAGGTTGATAAAAGCCAGCCCTTTTACATCATCTTTTTTATTCTTTTTATAACGCCCATCAGAAAAAGTTGTCCATGAAACCTGCCCGCCAATGGAAACAATACCAGTGTTACCAATGCGCACTTTATTCGATCCATCTGCCCGAGCCATATAACCAATAGCTGTAGCATTGGTTAAACCCCCGGTGCTTACGTTAGCAAAAAAACCAATAGCAGTGTTCCTGTTGCCTGTTGTATTATTGTATAGCGCATTATACCCATAAGCAACATTACCATTACCACGGGTGTTGTTGTATAGAGCACTTACCCCCACCGCTGTATTCTGATAGCCTGATGTATTTTTAAAAAGCGCCCTGGCCCCGCTGGCAGTATTGGAATAACCATTTGTATTTGCAGTAATTGCACTTAACCCGTTTGCTGTATTCTCATAACCGGAAATGTTGGCCATAAGCGAGCCTATGCCCATAGCCGTATTTGAATAGCCTGTAATATTATGATTAAGTGCCAGCTTACCGGTTGCCGTATTACCTGAACCTGTTGTGTTTTCAGAAAGCGCAGCCATGCCCGTTGCGGTATTGCCTGTTCCTGTTGTGTTTTGCGCAAGTGTATAATAACCGCTTGCCGTATTGCCGGTGCCTGTTGTATTCATGAACAGCGAAGACTCGCCCGTTGCCGTATTATAATCCCCGCTTATATTGTAATAAAGCGCCTGGTAGCCGTTAGCTGTATTACCATGCCCGGTTGTATTACTGTAAAGACTTTTATATCCTGCTGCTGTGTTCGCCCAGCCTTCTGCATTATTGTAGAGGCTTGCATGTCCTATAGCCGTATTAAACGAGCCCGACCTGTTGGCATATAAAGCATAAGCGCCGTTGGCTGTGTTTGATTGCCCGGCCACATTATTGCGTAAAGTATTAAATCCTATCGCGGTATTGTTATTGCCCGAAGTGCCGGCAATCAATGCATCAGCGCCCAGGGCTGTATTTGCCAAACCTGTTCCTGTGTTATAAGCAATAAACCTCGAACCGTTTATGTAGATTGAACCATCAAGGTATATATCTTTCCATGATTTGGAAACCGAACCTATATTTATATCACTATCATTTCCGGGAAGAAGTGATGCATTTACTGCAGTAACAGTATTTAAATTCGAGAGGTTTTGATTAGCGTCTTGTGCAAATGTGTGTTGAAGGATGATCATGGCCAATACAATGGCGTTAAACCTTTTCATAGATTTTTATTATTGTTTGTAATAATTATTTAATGGTAGAAAGAAAGCTTGCCATGTATGCCACATGCATATTATACTGCATGGCAAGCCTTACCTGCGGGCGCAGGCAAATAAAGTGTGTGCGGTTAGCAGCGAAAATAATCAGGCGCCTAATTGCTTCATAAAGTCTGCATGATCCCAGGTAACCGTTATGTGCTCAATAATATTATCGTTGCTAAAACGGAAAACGAAAATATGGTCGCTGTCAAAATTCTTTCCTTTGCTTTCAATGCCTGCAAAGTCTTTTGCTTGCGTGCCACGAATTACAACCTGGCAACGAATGGTGCTTTCATCTTCAGCAACGGCAGCATCTAAAGTGTTATCAATATCAGGAAAGCAATCTATCAATGCTGTCCAGATGTCTTTGCCCAGCTCGCCAATTTTGCCGGTTCCGGCATCGCCCAAAGGCACAAATTCAACTATGCCATCGGCATTGCAAAGCGATAACATCTTATCAATATTTTTTTGCTGATAGGCAAACATAAATTCAACGCAGGCATTTTTTAAACTAAGCTCATGCTGCATTGCTATTGTTGTTTCCATGATATACATTTTTGTTTTTGAATAATTTGTTTTGTTGAACAAAATTATTCAGCCGTCGCGGGCTGGCATTGTAAGTATGCGTCAATCCATTGTAAAAATGCGACAACACATTGCATGATGCTTCAATTAAAATTCATTTATTGCCCAATGGTTTTTCTACATAATTAGCGAGCTCTGTATTTTCTTTTAAATACTGCTGTGGTGTGCGGCCTGTAAATTCTTCAAAGTCTTTTATAAAATGAGCCTGGTCATAAAAATTGCATTCATAAAAGATTTTAGGCCAGTCAACTTTCTTTTTACCTGCAATAAGATTGCACAAATAACCAATACGGCGAATGCGGGCATAATATTTAGGGCTTAACCCCACTTTTTGAAAAAACTTCCTTTCAAACGTGCGGCGGCTCATATAACTTTTTTCAAGCAGGTCGTTTACCTGCAGCATGCCATTTTGTTCCACAATAAAATTAGCGGCTTCATCAATATAATCGGGCTCGGGTTTCAGCATACGTAATTGCTGCAGCATAAATGCTTCCAGCAATGCCACTTTCTCCTGCTCATTATTAGCCGATTTAATAGCAGCTATATATTTATCCGTAATTTCTTTCGTAAACAGTTTATACAGGTCAATGCGTTCTTCAACAAATTCAAACATGGGCCAGTTAAAAATTGTTGCCAGCGCCGCAGGTTTAAACACAATGCCCGCAATGCCTATAGTTCCCTGCAAAAACAAATTATAACTGTAAATGCTTTGCCCTGCTGCAAACTGGAGCGGCACCGGCAGCTTCTCATATTTTTTATTCTGCAGGTGATAAGCATCTCCATAATTAAACACGATGGAACTAAAACCGCTCGGGGGCGATTCAACAATCATTGTTGAATCCATTGGGCCTTCGCTGTCCCATATAAAATAACATACGATGAATGGCTGTAGCGCCTCACAAGGTATATGCTTATGATAAAACATTTTGTAAGATAAAAGATTATCAGTAACGGTGCGACTTCAATGGGCTGCTACTTTTCAAACCATCTCGCCCGTTTTTTTTGAATGCGGATTCCGGTATCAGGCACATTAGCGCCCACCCCGCAAAATGCTGCCTTCTTCTTTACTGTTTAAAATGGATGCTGCAAACACAATCCATAAATCGAAAGAGATAACTAAAAATCAAATGGCAATTTATTTGGAACTGGTTTTCATTTGGCTGACTGTTAATTTTCCTACTTTTAATTCCACAATTTATTTTGTAAGGACAACAAATGAAACTGGAAATGAAAGATGACCAGGGCAACTATAGCAACAACAGGAGTGGCAAGTTTGGGCACTGCTAATTTTGAATGCACTACATAAACTAATAAGTATAACGATGAAAAATAACAAGATCTTTTTTGCACCCCAGCTTTTTATTCCGGCCGGCGTCTCAGATATTTCATTTTAGTACAAAGCATTCGGAGCTGTTGAAATCAGGTTATGGCGGAACGATGATGCCAGTGTTCACGTTGCTGAACTTTCTATTGGCGGAACAATTTTTCATTTGCATGAGGAGCGGCCAGCGAAGGGACAACTTGAACCAAATAAAATAAAAGGTGTTACAACACTTATAGGCCTTTTTGTTGACGACGTAAACACAGTAATGAATAAAGCAATAGAAGCCGGAGCAATACTTTTAAGTCCCGCTCAAGACTACGATTATGGTTACAGGCAAGGAAATATTCAAGATCCGTTTGGACATCAATGGATGATTGAAATGAAAATATAATTAATAAACCGGCAATGAAAAAACGTCCTATTCCTATTATTATAGTTTCCGTTTTATTTATTCTTGTTGGATGTACGGGATTTGCTTATCATGTAAAAGAGCTTTCTGATGAGCCGTATGAAACAATATGGGTTCTTTTTGTGGAAATTTTAGCCATAGCTTGTGGCATTCTTTTGCTCTTTAGAATTGGCTGGGCACGATGGCTTGCGATTGCATGGCTGCTCTATCATGTTATAATAAGTGCATTCAACTCAACGTCTGAAATGACTGCTCATATAGCTTTTTTGGTAATAATTTCCGTCCTGTTGTTTTTACCGGTATCAGCAACGTATTTCAAAGTAAAGGCGGGTACTTAGAAAAGAATGAAAAAGCTACGCCATCAACTTTGTTTCCCGCAATTAGATGGCGTAATGCAGGCGCCCGGTATGCCCGGATGAAGACACTTCCGATGGTTTTAAATATGACGGCTAATGCGCACCTTATTTCTACGAAGCCGACGAAGCTGCCGGTGCATGGAGTTTACTGGCAGGCCAAAGCTTTTCCCGGTTATTGTAGTACTTTACTAACAGCGGGCTTTAATTTCAACCTGCAATTTTATAACAGCTTCTTCCAATTCATTCCATTACTATAATTTTAGCCCTTATCAATTACAAAAAAATGCAGGCAATTGCTTTTGATGTCAGAACCGTAAATGTAATGCGCTATGTGGTGCCGCTGCGCGAAGGCGGCTCGCTGCCGGCCATTGCAGAAGCAGATGACGGCTTTATGTACGTGGTAAAATTTAAAGGCGCCGGCCAGGGCAAAAAAGCGCTTATTGCAGAATTAATTGGCGGCCTGCTGGCTAAAATACTCGGGCTTAAAGTGCCTGAGATAGTTTTTGCCAACCTCGATGCTGCATTTGGGAGAACTGAGCCCGATGAAGAAATCCAGGACCTTTTAAAAGC
>JAEWBD010000041.1 GCA_023391315.1 Bacteroidota bacterium
TGCATGGCGCTGGGAACTTGCCGGTTTGTTACATGATGCAGACTGGGACCAATGGCCGGAAACACATTGCAGAAAAATTATTGAAGAACTGGAGCGCAGGAATATCGATCCTGAAATTATTCATGCCATTGCAAGCCACGGCCCATTGCATTTTGGCGTGGAACCACAAACCGCAATGGATAAAATGATCTATGCTTTTGATGAATTAAGCGGGTTGATCCATGCTTATTCCTTAATGCGGCCAAACGGGTATGAAGGCATGGATGTAAAAGGTGTAAAGAAACGCCTGAAAGAAAAATCTTTTGCGGCGAATGTTTCGCGGGATGAAGTAAACGATGCCTGCAGCAGGGCGGGGGTGGCGCTTGATGAACTGATTGCGTTTATTATTCCAAAACAGGCTGTTGTAGGTTGAACAAATACGGTTCATGATTACGAGTTGGCCGAATAGGAGTAAACTCCGTGAACAGTTAAACTCCTGTGTGTTCTTTTAACTTCTTATCTCTCAGCAAATCTTAACTTTGCGCAGTTTATGAAGCAATTTGCAGTTCCCAATATATACCGCAGTGAGCTTATTACAGCTATAAAAAATAAAAGGAAGCGTGAGGATAAACTGAAGAAAGATTTCACACCCACGCTGCTTGATTTTGGCCCGCTGCAAATTTATCTCGCAAGGCATTTTGGCTTTTGCTATGGTGTTGAAAATGCCATTGAAATAGCTTTCAGAACCATTGAAGAAAATCCCGGTAAAAGAATTTTTTTGCTGAGTGAAATGATTCACAACCCGCAGGTAAACGCCGATCTTAAAGAACAGGGAATTGAGTTTTTACAGGATACTTATGGTAAACAGCTTATCCCCTTTGAAACATTAAAAGAAGATGATATTGTACTGATCCCGGCTTTCGGTACTACGCTTGAAATTGAAGCCTTGTTGCAGCGCAAAGGCATTCAATCCGAAAAATATAATACCACCTGCCCCTTTGTAGAAAAGGTTTGGAACCGAAGTGCACAAATTGCCGGTAAGGGGTACAGTATTGTGGTGCATGGCAAACCAAAGCATGAAGAAACAAGGGCAACTTTTTCACATGCTTCATCTAAAACGCCAACGGTTATTGTGAATGATATGAACGAAGCGGTTGAACTGGCCAACTATATTACAGGTAAAAAACCGGCGGAAGAATTTTATAAGGAATTTAATGGCCGTTACTCCAATGGCTTTGATATTACAAAAGACCTGCAGCGTTTTGGTGTGGTGAATCAAACCACGCAGCTTGCCACTGATACGCAGGCTATTGCCGACTATTTAAAACAGGTTGTAAAAACACATTATAACCTTGATGATAAAAATATTCAGGAGCGTTTTGCAGATACGAGGGATACGCTTTGTTATGCCACCAATGATAACCAAACGGCGGTAGCCGATTTGCTGAATACAGCGGCAGATATAGCCATAGTGGTTGGCGGTTACAACAGCAGCAATACTTCGCATCTTGTGGAATTATGTGAAGAAAAACTGCCTACATTTTTTATAAGCAGCGCCGATAAAATTTTGTCTTCAACAGAGATTATGCATTGCAACTGGCGCACCAAGCAGGAATACCTTACTCAAAGTTATATGCCCGCCAAAAAGCCGTTACGCATTTTAATTACCAGCGGTGCAAGCTGCCCGGATGCCGTTGTGGAAGATGTGATTGAGCGTCTTGCCGGATTCTTCTCAACAGAAAAGAATGTGCAGGCTTTTATTCAGGATTTTTCATAATGGTAGAATCCATCATTAAAATTATTTTTACCTGAAGGTGATTGCACCGGCTTTCCAGGCGCTATTCCATTGACTTTACATTTTCAATCAGCAGTTTAGCACATGCAAAAAACCGTTATTATAATTGTTGGGCCAACGGCATCAGGCAAAACAGCATTGTCATTACAATTGGCTGCACATTATAAAACAAGTATTATTTCTGCTGATTCGAGGCAATGCTATAAAGAATTAAATATTGGTGTTGCCAAACCGCCCGAAACGGCGCTGCAATCCGTCAAACATTATTTTATTAATTCTCATTCCATTCATGATAATGTAAATGCGCAGGTATTTGAAGAATATGCTTTACAAGCTGCTGAAGAAATATTGGCGGATAATGATGTAGCGATAATGGTGGGCGGCACGGGCATGTATATTAAAGCATTTTGTGAAGGGCTGGATGTGATACCGGAAATAAATACGTCGGTACGTGAATCTGTTATTCAGCAATATAAGCAGCAAGGTTTAACGTGGCTGCAGCATGAAGTAAAGGAGAAAGACCCGGCCTTCTGGCAGCAGGCCGAGCAGCAAAATCCCCAGCGCTTAATGCGAGCGTTGGAAGTAATAACCACAACCGGCATTTCAATAACTGAATTCAGAAGACGGGAAAAGAAAACGAGGGGTTTTCAAATAAAGAAAATTGGGATAAACCTGCCGAAACAGCAACTGCATGAAAACATTAATGCCCGTGTTGATGAAATGATCAGTGAAGGATTAGTGGAGGAAGTAAGATCGCTGCTGCCTTATAAAAACATCAATGCCCTGCAAACCGTGGGGTACAAAGAAGTATTTGATTACCTGGAAGAAAAATGCAGCCTGCCTGAAGCTATAGAAAAAATAAAAACAAACACCAGACAATATGCAAAACGCCAGCTTACGTGGTTTAAAAAAGATAAGGAGATTGAGTGGGTTGAGAAATATGAATTATAACCGCTGGCGGAGTTAAAGATTTTAGGGTGTTCCAAAAAAATTGATATTAATATTTAAGGAGTCTCAGTTCTCAAACAAAGATGAGGGCCCGTTGGTTAATGAGACATTTTGTTGAACTTATTTGCCGCGATTTCCGGGCTGCTAACTTATATAATATCAATACTTTTTTGACAAAACCCTATACTTTTTCCAGCTTCTCACCATATAACTAAATGAGATTGTTTTATTTATAAACAATATATGTATTATTTACACATTACTTTTTTTAGCATTTTTTTTGGAAAGATGCAATGAATTGTTAATCTTAGCTGTCTTATTAGCTTTATTTATTCATCACTTCTTATTAATTCTTATGAGACAAAAAATCGATTGCATGCGCGTATGCGCCAGTTTTCTTTTGTTTTTTTTATTGAGTATCTCAGCAATTGCACAAAAACCGGTAACAGGTAAAGTTACCAGTGCCAAAGACGGTTCACCCATTGGTTTTGCCACGGTAACGGTAAAGGGAACCAATGTGGGAACTTCCAGTGATGCTGATGGAAACTTTTCACTAACAATGCCTGCCGGCAGTACAACCCTGGTTATTTCTTCTGTAGGGTATGCTACTATGGAAGTTGACGCCAGCTCGGGCTCGGTTAACGTTGTTTTAAGTGAATCTTCTTCTTCACTTGATGAAATTATAGTAACCGGCTATACTTCTCAAAAGAAGAAAGATATTACAGGTTCCGTATCTGTGGTAAACGTAGAGGAAATGAACAAGCTGCCTACAAGCCAGATTAATAATCAGCTCCAGGGCCAGGCAGCCGGTGTAACGGTTATCGGTTCCGGGCAGCCGGGCGAAACGCCCCAGGTACGTATCAGGGGTATAAATACTTTTGGGGATAATAGCCCTTTGTATGTTGTAGATGGGGTACCCACGGGCAACATTAACGATTTAAATCCTAATGATGTAGCCACGCTGCAGGTTTTAAAAGATGCAGGCGCCGCTTCAATTTATGGTTCACGTGCCAGCAATGGTGTTATCATCATTACAACCAAAAGAGGTCGTGGCAAAGCAACTGTAACTTATGATGGTTATTACGGCCAGCAGGTGGTAAAAAGAGGAAATCCCTGGAACATGCTTAATCCACAGGAAAACGCTGACATTACTTATTTAGCTTATAGAAATGATGGTTTGGAACCAACCACTTATTATTCTTTATATGGCTCAGGCGATAAACCTGTGCTGCCGGATTACATTGCACCGGCCGGCGCAAAGGAAGGAGACCCCTCTGTAAACCCTGATTTGTATTATGTAAACCCAAACTATACTGATGAAGCAGATTTAAACTCCTTTTACAGGATTATAAAAGCTAATAAAACCGGCACTGATTGGTTTCATGAAATGAATAAAGACGCTCCTATACAAAGTCATAATGTGACTGTAAGTGGCGGCAGCGATAAAAATTCTTATCTTTTTTCATTCAACTATTTAGACCAACAGGGAACGGTTATTCAAACATATCAGAAAAAATATGCTGTAAGAGTAAATACACAATTTAGTATTGGGGACCGTATTCGTGTAGGAGAAAATTTAAGTTATACCATAAATAATAACCCTCAAATCACCCCGCTTACGGAAGGTGGTTTTATAGGGTATGCCATGCGTGAAATGCCCATAATCCCTGTTTATGATATTATGGGAAATTTTGCCGGCAATTTTGGTGCAGCATTGGGTAATGCATTTAACCCTGTTGCAACGGCTTACCGCACAAGAAATAATAAGGGCCTTGGCAGCAGGCTTTTTGGAGCCGGTTATGTGGATGTTGACCTTATAAAAGGCCTGACATTGCACTCTCAGTTTGGTGGTGAAGTGTATTCCGGTTATTATCACAGCTTTGGTTACCCAACCTATGAAAATACAGAAAACACCAAGTCCAATACTTATTATGAAGGTTCAAACTGGGGCTACAACTGGACATGGACCAACACCCTCACTTATCACAGAACTTTTGGCAAACACGATGTTCAGTTAATGGCCGGTACAGAAGCCTATTATGAAACAGGTGAAAGTATAGATGCCTGGAACAGGGATTATTTTTCTTTTGATCCCAACTATACCACGTTAAACACGGGTACTTACGCATCGCCTTTTGTAAGCAGCGGCAGGTATTATGGCAGTTTATGGTCTCCTATTATTGCAAGGTTGGATTACCAGTTTAATGAGAAATACATTATCAGCGGCGTTTTCAGGCATGATGGTTCTTCCAAATTTACACCGACACACCAGTACGGTAATTTTCCTGCTGTAACTGTGGGTTGGCGCATATCCCAGGAAAAATTCATGCAAAATGTTAGCTGGATATCAGAACTTAAACTTCGTGGAGGCTGGGGTATTATGGGTAACCAGAAACCATTAAATCAAGATAATCAATACGCTACCTATAATTCAGATAAGGGCGCTTCTTTTTATGATATAGGCGGCACTAACGGTTCAATTGTACAAGGCTTTCGCACAGGACAAGTGCCTAATCCAGAGGCAAAATGGGAAAAAGATATTAATAGTAATATAGGAATAGACGCCACATTATTTAATAATAAGCTGGATTTTACTTTAGATTACTATCAGAAAAATATCAAGGACCTTTTATTTAACCCGCCGTTGCCTGGTACTGCCGGTAACGGAACAGCGCCTTATGTAAACATCGCTCAGATGCATACAAACGGGTGGGATGGTTCAATTTCCTATCATGGAAATATTACCCGCGATTTGCAGTTTGATTTAGGCTTTAACCTTACTTCTTACAAAAATGAAATCATCAAGGTTTCAAATACATCAGACTATTTCTTCACTGGTGATGCAAGAAGGTTTGGACAGAATTTCATTATTAACCAGGTGGGTCATGCTGTAAATGAATTTTATGGTTATAAGGTGTTAGGATACTTTAATACCCAGGCTGAAATAGATGCATTAGACGAAGCTGCCAGCAAAGCTACCAATGGTGAAGTTACCACTTACGAACAGGATGCAGGTCTCGGCCGTTTTAAATATGCTGATGTAAATGGAGACGGGTATATTTCTGATGACGACAGGACTTATCTTGGTAACCCCAATCCTGATTTTACCTATGGCATTAATATTGGCCTTACTTATAAAGCATTTGATTTCAGCGCTTTTTTATTTGGATCTAAGGGTAATGAAATATGGAATAACGTAAAGTACTGGACCGATTTATTCCCAACCTTTGTAGGTGCAAAAAGCAAGCTTGCTTTATACGATTCTTGGACACCTGAACACACCAATGCTGCAGCACCCATGGTATCATCCAAAAGTTATTTCAGCACGGCAAACCCGCCTACTTCCTGGTATGTGCAAAATGGGTCTTATTTAAGGTGCAAGTATATGGTTTTGGGTTATACGCTCGGTGCTAACAACCTGGGTAAGACAGGCATTCAAAGCTTGAGGGTATATGTTCAGGTTGCCAACTTGTTTACCATTACAAAATATCCAGGTGTTGACCCGGAAATTAACAGCAGTGCCGGCGATGATACACAGTCGAGGGATTTTGGTGTTGACGAGGGTTCTTACGCAAACCCAAAACAATTCATCATCGGCTTGAATGTTAAGTTTTAAATTAATTATTACCTAAAAGAAATAATATGAAATCATTTCGAATTATAATTCCCGTTACTGCTATAATTGCTGTAGTAGTACTTTATTCCTGTAAAAAAGACTTCCTGACACATACGCCGCAAGGCCAGTTAAGCGCCGACGTATTGGCTTCACCTTCAGGTATTAACGGGTTATTGATAGGCGCTTATGCTGCCCTGGATGGCCAGGATGTGGGCAATGGCACGCCCTGGGGCTCTTCTGTGAGCAACTGGATATGGGGAAGCGTGATGGGCACAGATGCATCCAAAGGAAGTTATTCAGGAGACCAGCAGGGTATGAATGAAATATTCAACTACCAGTCAAGCACTTCCAACAGCTTTTTTGAAGATAAATGGAAAGCTGAGTACGAAGGCATAAGCAGGTGCAATAATGTACTTAAAGTTTTGCCCCAGATCACTACCATGTCAACGCCCGACACTACCAATATTGCTGCCCAGGCAAAATTTTTAAGGGGGCATTATTATTTTGACCTTAAAAAAATGTTCAATATGGTACCCTGGATAGATGAAAATACTATTGACTATTACCAGCCAAATAATACGGATATATGGCCGAATATTGAAGCCGATTTTAGCTATGCTTATGATAACCTTCCGGAAACACAATCTGAAGCAGGCCGTGCAAATAAATGGGCAGCAGGCGCATATCTTGCCAAAGCTTATTTATACCAGGGGAAATATGCAGAGGCGAAAACAATTTTTGACAATATTATTGCCAACGGTAAAACATCATTGGGCGTGAAATATGACTTGTTTACAAACTTTGAAGACAACTGGCGCCCTGAAGATGAAGCTGCCAGTCCTGAAGCAGTTTTCCCTGTTGAAATGGCGGCTAATGCAGGCAGTTTTGATAATGCCAATTATGGTGATATGCTGAACTTCCCTTATGGAAACAGCCCCTTTGGATGCTGCGGTTTCTATCAGCCAAGGCAGGAT
>JAEWBD010000083.1 GCA_023391315.1 Bacteroidota bacterium
TTCATAAAGTGCAGCGCCCTACAGATGCACAACCGCATGAAGCACCGGTTTCCGAGGCCTGCGAATTGAAGAATGGTAATATTCTTATAAGCACATGGGGCAACGGATTGTTTTGTTATGATAGTAATCTTAATGTAATATCAATGTTGCCCGGCCTGCAGGAACTTACACGCAATTACATGATGTGGTGCCTGCATGAGCATAGCAGAACAGGTTTAATATGGATGGGTTTCCAGGGTGGTGGATTGGGTATATATGATCCAGTGAAGAAGCGTTTTGAAATGCTGAATGAAAAAACTTTTGGCGGAAGCACGATAAGAAAGGTTACTGAAGATAGATTTGGCAATCTATGGTTTGGGTTGCAAAGCGGAGGCATTGTTAAATGGAATATGGATGCCGCTAACGGAGATTTTCATAAAGGATATGAAATTATTGACGGCAGGAAAGGATATTATATTCAGAAAATGTACACGGGTAAACATGGCGCAGTTTGGGTGGGTTATATAAATGGCGGCCTGAGTAAGTATGATGCCGCAACCAATAAATTGCTATTTCATTACTCAAAAAACAATCTGAACAATGAAGGGCTCTGGTCAAATAATGTGAACGATATATATGCTTATAACGACAGCCTGCTATTGATAGCAGATGAAGCTTTGGATATACTTAACCTCAATACCAACAGAATAACACACATCAGTACAGAAAACGGTTTGCCCTCGAATACAGTGGTAAGTATAGAAGCTGACGATAAAGGGATTCTTTGGCTGGGCATGGCTAACCAGTTATGCAGGTTCGACCTTTCCAAAAAAATATTTTCCACTTTCGACAGGAAAGACGGTATTACGTATGATCTTTTTGTTCCGGCGGGAGATTATAAATTGAAAGACGGAAGGCTTCTTTATTTAACTGATAAAAATTTTGTTGTTTTCAACCCGCTTACCGTGGCTTCTGCGCGCCTGCCGGATAAGGTGATGATAACAAATTTTAAAATGGGCAACAGGTTTTTGTCAATCGATTCTTTAAACAGCCTGCATACAATTACGCTTCAATATAATAACACTTCTTTTTCCATTGAATTCAGCGCCCTGAACTTTACACCTCAAAACAAGCTGAATTATTATTATATGCTTGAAGACATCGATAAAGCTTATCAGCCTGCTTCTTCACTCAATGAAGCAGTTTATAATTATCTGCCTGCAGGTAATTATACTTTTAAAGTAAAAGCAGAAAACACAGAAGGCCGGGAAACTGCCGTTACAGAACTTCATATAAAAGTAGTTCCGCCTTTTTGGCTTAGCTGGTGGTTTTTTGGATTGATAATACTGCTGGTTTTTGCTGTGTTTTACTGGATTGACAAAGAGCGGATAAAAAAGATCCAGGCTTTGCAAAAAGTGCGCACGCAAATAGCCAGGAACCTGCACAACGATGTAAATACAACATTAAATCATATAAGCCTGCTGAGTGAAATGGCCAGGATCAAAGCTGATAAAGATCTTGATATGTCAAAAGATTTTATTGAGCAAATAAATACCAAAAGCCGCAGCATGATCGATGGCATGAATGATATGATGTGGACTTTAAACCCCCAGAATGACAGCATGGATAAAACAATCCTACGCATGAAAGAATATGCGGAGGCCTTACAAAATACTTATCCAGTACAGATACAAATGGAAGTGGATGAAGCCGTTTGTTTATTAAAAACAGATATGAAACTGCGGCATGAAATATTCCTGATATTTAAAAATACCTTGCGCAGCATAGCAGAAACCGGCACCGCTACTCCAACATTGATTAATATTGATTATCAAAGCAGGAAAATCTTACTGAAAATTTATAACGGTACAGCTTCATTTAAAAATACAGACACAGAACAAACCATACAGCAAATACATGAACGTGCCGGTATTTTAAATGCTGAACTTGATGTTCAAACTGATAAAGGCATATCACTTATACTGCTGGCGCCGGTGCACCAGCAGTAAGTAATAATTGTTACAGCTTTATATTTAACCCGATCAAAAAATTTGTTCCGGCCGCCGGGTAATAATAATTATCGTTAATTAAACCATCCTCATACATATAAGGATAAGTATAGCCATTCGGCTCATACAGTTTATTGAATATGTTGTTTACGGCAACTATAAAATCAATTTGATTAAATAATTTTTTATACAGTGAATAATTCAAACGAAAATCTTCGGTAAAATAATCATTGAGTTTTCGGTTTTCATTTTGGGCATTATCCATGTATTGTTTGCCAACATATTTGCTCACAAAATTCAGTTGCATATTCTTTACAGGAATAAACGTTACAGTTGCGGCCGCAATAGTGTTAGGAGAGAAGGATATATTGGTATTGGAATGTTTAACTGTTATTTGCCCGCCGTTATCCCAATCATCAATATATTCTGTAAAGTGTTTTATTTTATTGCTGCTGAAGGTAATATTACCGCTTGCATTTAACCAGTTGTTAATGGCAATGCCACCCTGCAATTCAATGCCGGCGCGGTAACTATTGGGTACATTTATTCTTGTATAACTACCTACATCATTTATCTGCCCCGTTTGAACAAGCTGGTTTTTATATAACATGTAATAGAAAGTCACCGACAAATTATATTTATTCTTTCTTCGTTCTATAGCAGCTTCAAAATCATGCAGTGTTTCTGCAGTTGGCTGTTGCTGCAGGCTTGCTTCAAAATCATCGCGGTTAGGTTCTTTATGTGCCAGGGCATAACTCAGGTAAGCATTCCAGCCGTTATAATTATAATTAATGCCGGCCTTGGGATTAATAAAGTTGAATTTTCTTTTTATAAATAGATCATGATTGTCTTCAAAACCCTCCATGTTATGCATTACATAGCGGTATTGTATATCGGCAAACGTGTTCCATTTTGTATCAAGGCTATGCATCCATTTCGCATAAATATTGGCATCTGTTTTCCTTGCAGGTAAATTATAATATTTATAATCGTTTGGAACTTTTGCTTCACTCCAGGTTATTTTGCCATAATGTTTGCCATCATATATATTCCAGCTTCCGCCAATGGTTAATTCATCTTTTTGCGTTTTATATTGAAGTGAAAGTATCTGTCCGTAAAAATAATTATCGAGCCAGCGCTGCCTTACAAGATCGGTAACAACTGTATCACTCAATCCATAATCGCCGAGGTTTTCACCCGCTTTATATTCTTCATAATAACCTTTGCCACGAACTAAGAAGAATGCAGTATTGAATTTTAATTTGCTGCTGAATGAATGATCATAAAATAACTGGTAATGTGTTTGCGTATAATTATCTGTTTGGTCGCTGTAAGGCGTTCCCGGTTTTTCCATGCCTGCGGGATTATACCGCCTGTTGGTTTTTAAGCTATCCTGCGGCACACCATACCATGCCTGGTATGTTTTTTCTTTACCTGAAAAAATATTTAAGCGCAAACTGTTTTTATTGCCGATATAGGCCGCCGATGTATAAAAGGAAGTAAGCTTGCTTGCTGCCCTGTCAATATAGCCATCGCTTGCAATACGGCTCAATCTTGCATCAAGCGTAAAATGATTGCCAAGCAAACCGCTTCCTAAACGTATTGTATTTTTCCATGTGTTAAATGAGCCAAAGCCGTTATCTGATTCAGCATAAGCTTTCCTGTTTACTTCATTGGTGCTTATATTGATCGTTCCGCCAAAAGCACCGGAGCCATTGGTGGAAGTGCCCACGCCGCGTTGTATTTGTATTGAATTGGCCGAGGAAACAAAATCAGGCAGGTCAACGAAGAAGGAGCCCAGGCTTTCCGCATCATTAAAAGGAATGCCATTCAGTGTTACATTTATTCTTGTTGCATCCGTTCCGCGTATGCGGATGCCTGTATAACCAACGCCATTACCTGCATCAGTTGTGGTGGTTACTGATGGCGTTTGGTTGAGTATAAAAGGTAAATCCTGCCCGAGATTAATTTTGGCTATCTCATCTTTCGTAATATTCGTTTTGGTGAAGGGTGCTTTGTCTGATGCACGCACAGCGCGTACTTCAAGCGGTTCAAGATAGGCGGAAGCTTCGGCAAGCATAATATGCAGCCTTATATTTTGCGGTGCCGTAATAATTGTATCAAACGTTTGTTTGCCCACATATTCAATAACCAGCTTATAATTCAAAGAAGGGTTCAGGTTTGAAAAATTGAATGATCCGCTTTCATTTGTGAGCGCTGATTGCCTGGAATTTTTTGTACTGATAATAACTGTTGAGCCATTCAGCGGGCTGTTGTGTTTATCGGTCACTATGCCGCTGATGTTCTGCGCCGATGTTGCAAAAAGGATGTTTAAGAATGCAACTGTTCCCAAAAATTTTTTCATTTTCTTCAAAATTTAATTTCACAAATGGGAACAAGGAATAATGCTATAGGATGTGCAGCTGTAAGTGAAGCTCACCTTCCCTTCGCAGGTATTACCCTGTTCAGGTTCAACGGGTGTAATCTCAGCCTTCTGTTTTGGAAAGCACCCCGGGATTTTATAAAGCCTTACGGTTTTAAACCGTAAGATATTGAGCCGCGAAATTATAGCAGAAATTTTAAATTAGCGTGTAACCTTTTTGCGGGATCTTCGTTTCATTCAAAAACCAAATCATGCAAAAGATAATTCTTTGCCTGCTCCTTGTGGCAACAGGCTTTACTTTAAATGCGCAAAATGTAGTGCGCGATGCAAATGCGCAGGTCAGGAATGTAGGTACTTTTACAAAGATTGATATTTCAAGCGCTATCAATTTATATCTCTCCCAGGGTAGCACGCAGGGTGTTGCTGTAAGCTCAACCGACCTGGATGCAATAGGTAAAATAAAGACAGAAGTAAGGAATGGCGTACTTAAAATTTTTGTGCAGAACGGCGCCTGGAACGGCTGGAACTGGAGTAATAAACATTTAAAAGCCTATATAACTTTTACCACGCTCGAATCGCTGAATGTGAGCGGCGCCTGTAACGTGGAAATAACCGATCCTGTTAAAGTGGGTGATTTAAAGCTGGAGCTTTCCGGTGCCAGTAATTTATATGGGAGCATAAAAGGCAACAATATAAAATTTGAGTTAAGCGGTGCTTCTAATGCAAAAGCGAATTTTACGGCAGCTTCATTTGATCTTTCTCAAACCGGCGCCAGTAATTTTAAAGGCACAATAAACAGCGGCAAAACAAGTTTGGATATGAGCGGTGCATCTGTTACAGATATTAATGGCACTGCCACCGATCTTATAGTGGATGCAAGTGGCGCCAGTAATTTTAAAGGTGGTGATTTAACGGCTGAAAACTGCAGGATTGAAGCAACAGGCGCATCATCTGCCAGCATTAATGTAAACAAAGC
>JAEWBD010000167.1 GCA_023391315.1 Bacteroidota bacterium
GGTTTGTGCCGCATGATGTGGATGGTATGGTTGCATTAATGGGCGGCAGGAAAAAAACAATTGCCGACCTGGAAGATTTCTTCAATAAAACGCCTAAAAATTTTTCATGGAACAGTTCTTAATACAAGGCTCATAACCGTTGATGGAATAGTGAATGAGCAATTCATTATCATCATTAATACAATCCGGGTGCGCAATGGGCAAATAGAAAAAAGGATAATGGCCCTGCAATGTATCGCTAATGGTATAAATAGTTTTAGGTGTTGAAAAAGGCCCTTCCGGATGATCGCTTACAGCTGCATAAATATCTTTACCGCCATCACAACTTACGCTGAACTCCGCTGTAAGTAAAAGATATTTATTCTTCACTTTTGATATGGTTGTACTGTTAGACAATGCTTCCGTAACAGGTTTTGCGTCTTTAATTTTCGTGCTCCACGATGCACCATTCCAATATTCCCATTCCGCAGCAGGATTATTGTAAGAGAACCTGGCTACATATACATCCGCTGATATAAATTTTGCTTTCGTGCCATAGATATAAACAAACTCATTTTCTTTATCTTCCACCAAACCACTGCCAAACTGTATGCTGTCGCTTGCAGGTAATTCCTGTATTGCAATTGTTTTTAAAGAGGGATATAAAAGCTTTATCCATACATCATTCCCGGCTTTGGCAAAACCCAAACCGCCTTTTGCATTTTTCATGTTCATACCATAGATGAAAATGGTATCATTCAATTGATAACCGCAACCCGGCCAAAAGAAATGACTGGGATTATTTTTATCTGTCAGAAATGTTTTGTCATGGCTTTTACTACCGGTTAAAACAATGGTATTAGCCTGCTGCCAATCGTTTGCGGAAGGCTGCAATAAAGCGCTGTTTCTTGCCTGAAATAAACAGGGAACTGTTTTAGTTATGCTGTCATATTCATCAATATAACTGTCACCAAAAAGCCATAATATTTTGCCGTCATTCAACCGGATTGTATAACCGCCATCCATGGCAATAACGCCTGTTGTTCTCTTAAAAAAATTTGTAGCGGCACTGTCCTTATATGTGGCCCGCATTATTGTTCCCCAGTTTTTATTTGGCTTTGCACCCATTGTTAATTCAAGCCTGCCGCCTTTCATGATATCATAATAATCAATATAACATTTATTATAAGGCCTGCCGTTCAGCAGGGCGCTCTGTATATAAATATTGGATGAAGCATTGTTATGCGCAATGATGGAAAATGTTTTCCCATCTTTTAAATGAATCGTTGCCTGTTTAAATGAAGGACTTGTAATTTCCATTCTTGTTGATCCGGGGCACATAGGATGGATACCAATAGATGCCAGCACATACCAGGCGCTCATCTGTCCAACATCTTCATTACCCACCAAACCCTCAACAGCATTGTGATAGGCGCTGTCGCAGATAATCCTTGTCCAGTATTGCGTTAACCACGGAGCGCCGAGGCGATTAAATAAGAACGGCACATGATGCACCGGTTCATTCGCATGATTATAATAACTGTTCCATGAAAAATTTTTAGGCGTTTTATTGAAGAAATCTTCCAGGTCGGCAATTGTTTTTTTCCTGCCGCCCATTAATGCAACCATACCATCCACATCATGCGGCACAAACCACCCCTGCTGGTAAGGATTGGTTTCAAATGTGCCGTACCAATCTGTTAACCGCCCGTCTTTTGGCCAGGGCTCCCAGGAGCCATCTTCTCTGCGTGGACGAAACCAGTTGTGTGATGTATCCCAGATATTTTTATAATTCAGCGAACGTGTATAATATTTTTTTGCGTCATCATCTTTATGCAAGCTGTCTGCAAGCTGCGATAAACACCAGTCGTCAAAAGCATACTCCAATGTTTTGGCAATGCTGCCGGGATCATATCCCAATCTTCCATTACCAAATTTTTCATTGGTATTAACGGCATACTGATATGCTTTTTCAACATCATAATTCCGGATACCTTTCATATATGCATCAGCCAGTACAACAACCGCAGGGTTGCCCAGCATGCAACCGCTGTAAGCATTCAGCAGTTCCCATCTTTCCAGGTAATTGCTATCGCTTTCATCAGCCAACGTTACCAGCGAATTGATCATATCATTCACCAATGTTGGATTGATGATGGTTTGCAGCGGGAACTGGCTTCTGAAAACATCCCAGCCGCTGAATATGCTGCGTTTATGAAATGCTGTTGAATGATGAATTTTATTATCGCCACCCGTATAGTTACCATCAACGTCAGTTACAATCCGCGGATCAATCATGGTATGATACAATGCTGTATAGAAAACAAATTGCTGTTCTTCTGTTGCGCCATCAATTGAAATAACATTTAAGGCATTATTCCAAAGCTTAACCGCATTTTCATGAACATTATCAAAATTCCAATCGCTTATTTCTGCTTCAAGATTTTTCTTCGCCCCTTCAATACTCACGAATGAAATGCCCGCTTTCATTAAAACCTGCTCATCCGCTTTTGTCTCAAACTGCGTATAAAAGCCAAGATGCTTTCCTTCGGCCTCTTTACTATTTTTTTCAATAGCTGCACCGGCAATCCACTGCTGGTAATAGTCACTTTCTATCGCTCCGCGTTTGCGGCCGGCCGTATCGGGAATGTTTGCACGCCACACGCCATAATTTTTTAAAGGCTTGCTGAATTGCGCATAGAAATAAACCGTATAGTTGGCCTTGCCATCGCCATTGCCCCAGCCACCGCCTCCAGGCGTGCATTGCATCCAGCCTTCAATGGTAGTATCGTTTACAACTTTCACATATTGCGCTGTTGATGTTCCTCCTACCCTTCTTGCCAGGTCAATTTGTATGCGTGATCTTTTATTTGCCGGAAATGTGAAACGCAATATACCACTATGAGGCGCCGCCGTCATTTCGGCTTTGATATTATAATCTGTAAGCTGAACTGTATAATAACCTGCCGATGCCTTTTCACTTGCTTTATCATATCGGGAACGATACCCGGTTCCGGGCTTATCATTTAATTTTCCCGAAGATGTTTTCAGTTTGCCTGTTGCAGGCATCACCAAAAAATTACCCAGGTCACCATACCAGCCAATGCCGCTCATTTGTGTGAATGCAAAGCCTTCCATACTTGTATGTTCATAACTGTAGCCGGAACCATTATCACCACCGGTAATTGTATTCGGGCTCACCTGTACCATGCCATACGGCGTGGTGGCGCCGGGAAAAGTTTTGCCAAGCCCATGATAAATGCCCGCTTTGCCCGCGCTGGTGCTGGCGCCAATAAACGGGTTTACATAATCAGCCGGATATTTTTTTTGCGCATGTGCAACGATAGTAACGCAACATAAAAACAGGAAAGAAAAATTTTTCAAAGGCAAAAGTTTATGTGGTAACACATAAGACACTTTAGAATAGCTTTACCGCTATATTAAAACTGTTAATTATCTGTTGGCGATAGTGGTAAATACCGGCTGAATGTACTTATTATTCGCGCCATAAAATGTTACTACAATACATACCGGCCGCTTCGTTCAGCAACTAAAAATAAAAAATATACGAATGAAATTAAAGCTTGTTATAAGTTGTTTTTGTTTGATGGCCTGCCTGCTTTCGTTTGCCCAAAAATCACCTGCGCCTTTTGTAAATGACGACCGCATTGTGTTTGCAGGCAACAGCATTACAGAAGCGGGTTTTTATGAAACCTATATCTGGCTGTATTACATCACACATTTTCCCGAAAGAAGAATTACTGTGTATAACGGCGGTATCGGCGGAGATGTGGCAAGGCAAATTTATTTGCGCATGGACAGCGACCTGCTTATAAAAAAGCCGACTGTTTTATCTATAAGTTTTGGTATGAATGACAGCCGTTATTTTGAATACTGGATGCATAAAGATAAAACGGACAGTGTGCGCAAGAGCGCTATTGATACGGCTTACCAATGGTTTGAAAAAATCAGGGATAAAGTGAATGCCTATCCCGGCATTAAAAAAATTATGATGGCTTCATCACCGTATGATGAAACGGTGAAAAATGGTAAAGATCCTTTTTGGGGAAAGTTTAAAACAATGGAAG
>JAEWBD010000225.1 GCA_023391315.1 Bacteroidota bacterium
GGGGATGCCTGGTTTGCTTTTGAACAAACAGCCGGGCGGGGACAGTTTAACCGCCAATGGCTTTCGGCCAAAGGGGAAAATATTATTCTGTCTGTAGTATTGGATACAAGAACGTTGGAGTTAAGCAAACAGTTTCTTCTGAATATGGCTTGTGCACTTTCCGTGTTTGATTTATTTAACAAATACACAACTGAAAAAATAAAAATTAAATGGCCCAATGACGTGTATTGTCGTGACAGAAAGGCAGCAGGCATATTGGTTGAAAATATGATACGCGGCCGGAACTGGCAATTTGCAATTGCAGGGTTTGGTATTAACATTAATCAAACCGAATTTCTCCCAGCGGCTAAAAGACCGGTTTCATTAAAGCAGATTACGGGCGAAACTTATAACGCCGTTGAACTTGCAAAAACATTTTGTGGTCTGCTGAACGAAAGAATAAAATACCTGCATGCGGGCCGGGGCCAGGAAATTTTAAGCGATTATAACAGGCATTTGTACAGGCTAAATGAAACGGAGAATTTCAGGTATAGCAGCGTTTCCTTTCCGGCTGTTATAAAGGGCGTAAATGAATCCGGCAATATTATACTTGACAGCGGTATTGAAAAGCCTTATCGTTCCGGTGAAATAGAATGGATTATTTAAGCTTAGGCTGTTCAGATATCAACGCATAACTTTAACCGCTAACGGTATAATATGTTTAGAACCATTTTTTGGCTGCTTCTTTTGCTTTACAATTTCACTGCATATACCCAAAACATTTCGTGTATAAGAATTAACCAGCTAGGTTATACAACTGCGGGAATTAAAACTGCCGTTTTAGGCGCCGATAAACAAATGAGCTCAAATGTTTTCTCTGTAAAAGATGAAAAAAATAAGGTAGTTTTTTCCGGGCCGGTTGGGAAAGATTTTGGTAAATACGGTCCTTTCAGCCGCACTTACCGGCTCGATTTTTCGGAATTTACAGGCAAAGGGAAATTCAGTATTTATATTGATGATATTATTTCGCCGGTTTTTTCAATTAATGATACTGTTTACGATGGCGCGGCTGATTTTTGCCTGCGGTATATGCGGCAGCAACGCAGCGGTTTCAATCCTTTTCTAAAAGACTCCTGCCATACACATGACGGTTATACGCTGTACGCACCGGTGCCCGACAGCACGCGCATTGATGTTGTGGGCGGATGGCATGATGCCAGCGATTATCTCCAGTATTCAACCACTTCAGCTAATGCAACCTATCATTTGCTGGCGGCTTACCGCGATTTTCCGGGTGTCTTCACAGATGAAAAATCGGCAAACGGCCTTGACGGGCAAAATAATATCCCTGATGTTTTGGATGAAGCCAAATGGGGGCTTGACTGGCTGCTTAAAATGCATCCAAAAGATGATTGGTTATTTAACCAGCTTGGCGATGACCGTGATCATCGTGGCATGCGCATACCAAAAGAAGATACCAATTATTATGGCCGCGGTTTGGAAAGACCGGTTTATTTCTGCAATGACAAGCCACAGCAAAGGGGCAAGTTTATGAACAATACAACCGGCGTGGCTTCAACCGCCGGAAAATTTGCCAGCGCCTTTGCTTTGGGCAGTGAATTGTTTTTTAATCTTGATAAGAACTATTCGGGCAGATTGAGGCATAATGCGCAAACTGCATTTCAGCTCGGAATTGATAAACCCGGTGTTGCACAAACCGTGTCTGTGCTTTCCCCATACATTTATGCAGAAGATAACTGGACAGATGATATGGAACTGGCAAGCGCCACTCTTGCAAAAGAAAAAGGGGAAACTTCGTTGCTTGATGAGGCATATCAATATGCATTGGAAGAACGCATTACACCCTGGCTGGGCGCTGATACGGCGAAACATTACCAATGGTATCCATTTATAAATCTTGGGCATTATGAATTGGCCAAACAATTAACCGGTACAAAAAGAGATTCCATCATTCAATTTTATAAAGAAGGTATTGAACGCGTTTGGAAAAAAGCAAAGCAAAATGCGTTTTACCGCGGCGTGCCTTTTATCTGGTGTAGTAATAATTTAACGGTAAGCTTTGCCATTCAATGTTACTGGTACAGGCAATTAACGGGTGATAAAACGTACCAGGCATTGGAGCAGGCTTGTTTTGATTGGATATTTGGTTGTAATCCCTGGGGCACCAGCATGGTATATGGTTTGCCTTCATGGGGCGATACACCAACCGATCCACATTCGGCTTTTACGCACTTGAAAAATTATCCTATTGATGGCGGGTTGGCTGATGGGCCGGTTTATACATCCATCTATAAAAATTTAATCGGCATTCAATTGCACGAGGAAGATGAATATGCAGCCTATCAAAGCGACCTTGCCGTATATCATGATGATTATGGCGATTACAGCACGAATGAACCAACGATGGATGGCACAGCATCTTTAATTTATTTGCTTGCAGCCAAACAAAAAGAAGCGAACCATGCAAACGACTTTACATATTCGCATGGCGGGATAATAAGAGGCGATTCATCCAAAAAAGAAATTGCATTGGTATTTAGCGCCGATGAATTTGGTGACGGCCTGCCTTCAATCATTAAAACATTGCAAACTGAAAATGTAAAAGGCGCTTTCTTTTTTACGGGAAGATTTTATCGCAACAAAAAATTTCAGCCTTATGTACAGCAGTTAAATAAAGACGGGCATTATCCCGGCCCGCATTCTGACAATCATCTTTTATACAACGACTGGAATAAACGTGACAGTCTATTAGTAACGCACAGCC
>JAEWBD010000272.1 GCA_023391315.1 Bacteroidota bacterium
GCTGGAAGATTGATAATGGTATGATAACTGTTTTAAAATCTCATGGTGAACAGGGATAGAATGGCGGCGATATTGTTACATTAAATGAGTACAGCGCTTTCGATTTTACCTTTCAGTTTAAGTTAACGCCCGGAGCTAACAGCGGCGTAAAATATTTTGTAACACTCGATGAAAAAAGCGATAGTTCTGCTATCGGGCTGGAGTACCAGGTTTTAGATGATAAGCTTCATCCCGATGCCAAGCTCGGCCGGAATGGTAACAGAACATTGTCTTCTCTATACGATATGATACCTGCCAATAAAAGTGGAAGATATTTTAATGAGCCCGGCAAGTGGAACTGGGGAAGAATAATTGTTTATCCAAATAACCATGTGGAGCATTGGCTGAATGGTATTAAAGTATTGGAATATGAGCGTGGTTCAAAAGCGTTTAAAGACCTTGTGGCAATAAGCAAGTATAAAATATGGGAAAACTTTGGAGAAGCTAAACAAGGCCATATTCTTTTACAGGATCATGGCGATGAAGTGAGTTATCGCAGTATTAAGATAAGGGAATTACAGTAGGTGCTATTTCTGCAACGCTGTATTAATACGAAATACCGGTCTTTTAAAATTGCTATGCGCCAAGGTTTACTGCAGCGCGTATTGCCTTTAAACCTTTTACGCCCTGCAGTTGCTCCAACTCCAGTAATTCAATCGCTGGTTTTAAAACATTTCTTTTCTGTAACTCCTTTATATATTCCATGTATTCCTTTTCATGCTGCGGCTGTGTATAAATGATAGCCAGCTTTCCAGGCTGCGTAAGCCTTTCGCCGGTTTGTTTTACAAGCACTTTATCAATGCGCTTTTTTATAATATGATAACGAATATTATACCCGCCTTCCACATCAAACCTTTTTTCATCCATCCTGAACGTAATGGCTATTGAAGATGCATTTACATAAATAAGCTGCGTTGTTTGCAAAGGAACAGGCAAGGATTTCGCAGATGCATGTACCAGTTTTGCAACCGCTGCCATATTTTCAAGTTGCAGAAATCTTAGTTCATTCAGGAAGGTTTTTTGATAAGGTTTTTGAGGTGAAATGGATTGGCCGAGGTACATATCATATTCAATACCATCCGTTCTTATCTTCTCAAAATAGATTGGATATTTTTTTTGCAACTCCTCCTGCATCCTGGAAAAATGATCTGAAATAATAAAGTTGATGCACTGCATTGAATTTTCAAGTATCCGCCTGTTTTTATAAGCTTTTCCGTGTTTTATATCTATATCCCTGTAATAGTTATTGATAAGGTTTTTATTATGTATTTCATCCTCCTCTATTTTATTCAGCCAGGTGTTAAGCTTTTCCATAAAATTATCCATTAATGTTTCTTCATTGCCTGTAAAAGATGATTCCGGCAATTCCAAAAAACTATTGGCTTCATTCGTAAACATATTAACAGCACCTTCATCCTGTATATGCAATTGTTTTAAAAAACTTTTTACCATCTTAAAATAATAACGCATGTCTTTATGCAGTGCATTGTTTCTTTCGATGGTTGAATTGCGAATGTCAATGGCACCATACAGCGGGTGCAAATGGTCGAAACGTATCTCCTCCATATTCCGCAACGAATCGGCATTGGCATTCTTGATATAATTCCAGGCGACCTCATTAAACTTCCATAACACCGATGATTGAATGGCTGTAAAATTCTGCCTGATAACATTGATGATATTAGCAGCAAAATCTGTATGTGTCTGGTGCATTAACTGGCCGAGAATCGGAATGGCAGCATCAATTCTCGAAACAAGATTATCATCTATCATCTCTGCATGTTTTGAACCTATCTCTAATACACCGGCCACTTCATTATTGTAAAAAACAGGAATAATTATATAACCTGCATAACCCATTTGCCTGAAGGCTCTATACACACCATCGCCATGCTTATTTTCAAAATCGCACTCTTTCTTAATTAGTGTTTTCGGATGTTCGTAATATTTGTTTATCCATTCAACAAAAGTTGATTCAGGAATATTCAACTTTTTAGAAATATTGATTAAAATACTATGCGCATAATTGCCATAATATGAAACCAGCCGGTCATTTAATTTTAAAAAGGGCAATAAGCCAAATGTAATATGCGGCCTTCCACACAATTGCATTAGCAGTTCAATTATATTTCCATAGGTTGTGTTATAATTATCGGGATCATGTTTAATAATGGCGCTGCGCATTTTATGCAAGGCATACCTTGCGGTAATATCTTTTGTAGTAATTATTGAAAAACCAGAGAAAGAAAACATAGAAAGCGGCAGTATCTTTTCAAGTTCTTTGAGAGAATCTATATCAGATAACTGCTGCTGTACCTGGCTGATATTAATTTCAGGTAATTCCCCGGTATATTCAATTTCAACAAAACGGTTATCAATGCTTAAATTAAAATACCTGGTAAGATGTGTTTCAGTGTCTGTTCTCGCATGCACCATTTCTTCCTGTACCAGCGGCTGAAAATCATACAACCGTTCTAATATCAGTTCATATTTTTTCTTTAGCTGCCTGAATTGGATCAGCTCTTTCCGCTCTTCGGCAAATTCCATCTTAACATCAAAAGATTTGTTATGAAGAAGATGGTTGAACGCTTCTGTTTCTAAAAAGAATATGGGATTAAAAGGAACGCCCAGCGCCAGTGCAAAGTCTTTTTCATTCGCCAGGTGTGGCAGCACAACGCCTTCCAATAAATTAAAAAGATTGGAATAGTGCTTTAAATCGTAAATGCTTACCTGCTCAAGCAGTTCGGGATAACGTTTAAAATGCTTAAGTACAAACTTGAAAAATTTGGATTTGAGCGAATCGTCTTCCTTTGCTTTTTTATTAAGAAATTCAACAAATTTTTTAAAGGAAATACGCGTATTATCATTATTCAAAAAATCATCTGAAGGAAAAATATGAACTACCTGGTGCTTCATGGTCTGCTATTCTAAATGAGTAGTATTCATAATAAATACTATGCAAATTTTGCTTTTTATTAAAAAAACGACAAGATGTCTTATTCATGCTCAAAACCTGAAACCAAATGAAATGTATGGATACCAGCCTTCTTCAGAATAAGCCAATGTTGCACGCAGCAAAAACAATTGAGCCGGGGCAAAATATATTCCGCCGCCAAAACCGTTATGCCATTTAGCGCTGTTTTCATTATTAACCCATACCCGGCCAACATCAAAAAAGCCAAGCAAACCAAATTGCCCCGGCAAAACATAACTTGCAATATCTGCAACCTTAACGCGCATTTCAGTATTGTTATATAACATTTGCTGCCCTGCAAACCGATATTGCCTGTAACCGGATAAATTATCTTTTCCATCCAGGAAAAGCAGCTGATAAAAAGCGGGTTTACCAAATGTAACACCGCCGCCAAGCCGGTTTGCCAGCACAACAGAACCGCTGTTGGTAATGCTTTTATAAACCGCCACCTGCGGAATTATTTGCGTGAATGCATTGGAATAATCATTCAATCCCACATACGATTGCATGCGAACATTTATATATGCGCCAAAAGTGGGCAGCATTTTATTATCCCTTGAATCACTTATAAAATTTATAACTGCGCCGAGATGAAATTTATCATAGGCTATAACAGCACTGTCATAAGTATTTAACTGCGAAGTATGATCAATAAACCGGCCCTTGTTTTCGTCTATATCATAGCGATAATATTGAAATGAGGGGCCAATTGTAATACTTGTTTTATCACCCCAGCGCAAGGCAGCGTTTGCTGTATATAAATCGAAACGAGCCCTGTAATATTTTTTATAATTCCCGGTCTTATCAAATTCGGTTTCATTGCCTGCGCCAAAAAAATTCTGTGTATTGTCGGGCGCTTTGGCCACACCATTTAATAACAGGTCAGCTTTACCAACCGCATTTTTCCATTCACCGCTATAAACAATCCTGAACGCCCTGGTTGAAAAAGAATGCCCCACACCAAATTGCTGCACGCTGGCCCAAGGTGTTTTTCTAAAACCTTTATGCGTGTATTTAAAACCGGCGCCAAGAATGATACCGTCATCAATATTATACCCGGCAACAAGCAGCGGCTGCCAACGATTATATAAATCAACAGGCACATAAGATGTATTGACAGAATCGTTTGAAAAATGCCTGCGCAATTTACCGGCATCACCGGAAATGTTTACGTTATTGGTGTAGTTATAAACAATAGGCTTTTTATTTACCTGTTCCACATTATATGTTTTATTATCGCTCCTGCCAATCACTCGTATCAATATTTTTTTATTGGCAGTATTAAAAACCACGCTGTCATTTCCATCATTCACATACAATCTTATTTCTTTGGTTATGGATGGATCAAATGCTTTATAATATAATTGCTGCTTCACATTTCTTTCTTTTGAAAGTTTATGAATGCTAACAAGCACATTATCGTTTAACGTATCTTTTATTTCAACCAGTTCATTCTTGTCTGATGTTTGTATATCCACAATTTTATTAAGGAAGGAATAATACTTATCAAATGATTTTGGCAACACTGCCCTCCTGTTTTGCAGGTTTTTTAATAAAGTGCTGTAACGGATATTGTAAGCGCTTGCAGGCAATCTTTTTAAAGCTGTATTTAACACACTGTCGTTTTCTGCAGCAACAAAATTGTTTACAATATTCATCCATCGTTCATGATTTAACTGGTTTAAAAAACGGCTGTTTAAATCCCTGCTTTCCCACATAAAATCATTAATGCTGCGCAATGTTTTATAATCCTGCATAAACCACAAAAACCAGGGCAGGGAAGAAACGCCCGGCAGCAAACCTTCATTCACATAAAAAACCTGGTCGCGGTCTCTTGGCACAGCGAAATAAGTTTTACCACCATTGTTGTTTTTGTTATAAGCAAAGCGCCACTGATCATTATGACGGTCCCAGTCATTTATCAAAACATCTAATAACCTTGCCCGTAAAAAAAGTGCCGTGTCAAAATCATTATCGTTATCATCAATAAGCTTGCGCATCATTTTTTCTGTTTTGTCAGACTCTCCTTCCGGTTCGCGTTCTTCCAGCAGGTTAACCGTATTGGCAAATGTGTTGGCATACATACCTAATTTTTTATCAGGTGCTACCCAGCCAATTTCAGGGTTGGTATGCGGCACATTGGCTGCATTGGCTAACGGCGGCACTATCAGCGCAGCATAAGGATGCTGGGCGCTCATTGCATCATTGATCCATTCGCCGGCAAAGGTTTGCCGCAAAGCCTGTGGCAGCAAGACTTCCGGGTATTTATTCACGCTGCGCAACACATATTCTTTACCATCTTTATCTTCCAGCCTTAATGAATACGACTGATGGCCGCCGCCACGTTGTGTGGGCGTTAGGCCGCCTTTTTCACCTGATATTTTTATGACCGGCAACGTTGTTGGCGCTGCCCATTCCTTTCGATAATTATTACCAAATAACCAGCGGTGAAAACCACTGACAGCATCGTAGGAAGCATGTGCAGCCACTGTAATACTATCTTGCGGAATATTATTGACAGCTGTTTCTTCCAGTTGTTTTACTGGTGTATAATTAAACGTATAACTGAAAACATTTTTAAAGCTGCTATCAGTTTCGGCAACATAATAATTAAACCTTACGCTATAATCCAATAACTGGTCGGCAACAACATAGCCCGGTGCAGTTTGCGCATACATGGAATATTTGCCTTTTTTTACAAACGCTTCTTTAGCGCCTGCTCCGCTTACTACCTGTATGTTATTGCCTTCTTTAATAAACTGCATGCCATGCTCATGGCCGGCAACATGCACCAGGTTTGGAAATGTATCAAACACGTTATTCACGCGGCGGATCATATCCTTATACCAGGGATGAAGTACATCTTCAGGGCTTGCAAATAATGTACGCAGCAATGGATATAGTGAACCAACAACCGGCATAGGTATATACAAACTTTTATTAGCAGCAGTTAATGGGAAAATATGGTCTTTCCAGCTATAATATCCGCCATGATGGCCATAACTTTTAAAGGGATGATGATCTGCAAGCAGGATAGTTTTATAACGATTCTTATAAAAAAGTTCGTCAAGCTTTGCGATCACTTCATCATTGGTATTGCAATCGCAATCTGCTTCTGCATTTGTTTTATCGTGTTTGAATAACCACCATTCGCTGTCAAAGGCAATGATAACAAGATGATCATTGATGCTGATTTCATAAGGGCCGGAACAGCCATCCGGCGGCACAACTTTTAATAAACTATCATTCTGCTGATCTATAAAACGCCATTGCGCTTTCATTTTGACAAGGCCATTCTTTCCCATCCTGTCCCAATCATGATTTCCGGGCAAAAAATAAACAGCAGCTTCATTGCTGCGCATAGGAAGATATTGCGCCCGCAAAATATTTTTGGTTTGTTGCTCCTCTTTACTGCCTTGCAAGCCCATGCCCGTGGGATAAACATTATCGCCAACATACACAACCGTTGTTTTATGTGGCAGTACTTTTTGTGCAGCGCTGCCGATAACATTGTTCTGCTGGTTGTCAACTTCACCTGCATCACCAATAAAGATCATTCTGTGCATGACACTATCCTGTGAACAGGCTGTTGCAACTGTTGCGATGAAAAAAAATGATAGTAAAAATTTCATCATAGCTTGCCTGTTTTTTACCACTACTTACGGTAGGGTATTTTTAAGATAGTTGCTGATCGACTGCTCGCTTTTTCATTTGATATATACAGGTCATTCGCTGCATCCAGCGCTATGCCTTCCGGTTGGTTATAAAGCGATGCCCCGAGCTTATATGTTTCTTTCACAGTAAAATCAGCCGATGTGCGAACGATAAGTTTATTAACCGAAGAAAGAATAAACCATTCGTTACCATCCTGTGTTTTTGTTAATGCCGACGGTTGGAAATTCAGTTTCTTAAGCCCGGCTTTTTCAGCAATGGACTTCACATTGATGGTTGCATTACTTTCTAATTTTACATTGCCAGTAGCATCCATTGACAGTATATAAACAGTTGTTGCCTTGTCTTGTTTTCCTTCACAACTTTTACAAAGCACATACAACTTTGAAGCACGGTTATCGGCATATAAACCTTCATATTCACCACCGGGTAAAATGTGCCTAAATTCTTTTGCGTTAACAGTTTCTTCTGCATTCATATCGTTAAAAGGAAATATGTATAAAGCTCCATCGCTTCGCAGCATAACAATATAATTATTGAGCAACTGTATATCTTCATAATCACCTTTACCGGCAAACTTTGTTTTGTGCACGCTGCCATTATTCAAATTATATGCAAATACTTTTCCCTCTTCATCCTGCTCGGCATAAATAATATTTGATTCTTCCGGATGAAATGCTATGCCCGAAATCTCATCCAGTTCTTTCGGCATAGTAAAAACCTTTTGAGGTTTATTTATTTCATAATGGCCTGCAAATAAGATTTGTTCATTATTTGTTTGCACCTGCTGCCCGCAGGCCAGTAATACGCTTAATGAAAACAATACGTAGTTGCACAATCCTTTCATACGCCGGTTTTTTCTTTTAAATAAAAAAAAATAGCCTGTTGAGAATTTACAGGTTTCTCATTTTCATTTCCTGCAACAGGCACATTGTTTAAATACTCATTTATATAAACAGCCTGCGCATTGTCGCTCCACTCTATATTTATTATATCGATTAGTTCCTGTTTAATGGCTTCATCATACACAGGAAAACAAACTTCAATGCGTGTATGAATATTCCGGTTCATCCAATCTGCAGAACCGGCAAAAACTTTTGCATCGCCATTGCTATGAAATATAAATACACGGCCATGCTCCAGGTATTTACCAACAATTCTTTTAACAGTGATGTTTTCGCTCATTCCTTTAACGCCCGGAATTAAACAGCAAATACTGCGAACAATTAAATTGATTTTTACACCTGCTCCAGAGGCCTCATATAACTTGTTGATTAAAGTTTGTTCTTCAATATTGTTAAGCTTGATGCAGATGGAAGCAGGCAACCCATTTCTTGCATTGTCTATTTCCTGTTGTATCAATGCAAGAAATTTTTCCTGCAAATTAAATTGCGCTACCAGCAAATGTTTAAATGACAAGGTATCATTTATGCCAGGTTCTTTTCGCTTATCCAGGAAATGGAAGAGCATTTCCAGCTCCTGTATTATGGGTTTGTATGCTGTGAACAACTGGTGGTCGGTATAAATTTTTGCAGTGGTTTCATTCATATTGCCCGTGGCTAATAAGGCCACGTGTTTTGCATCTTTCTTTTTCACTAATGCAACTTTAGCGTGTACTTTAAGCCTGGGAATGCTGTAAATAACTTTTACGCCGGCAGCTTTCATTTTTTTTGCCCAGCGCAGGTTATTTTCTTCATCAAACCTTGCCTTCAATTCATCAAATACAAAAACCTTTTTTCCATTTTTTGCAGCGGTTATTAATGCATGCGCAATCTTTGAATTGGTTGCAATCCGATAAAGCGTAATATAAATTTCTTCTGTTTGCTTATCAATTGCGGCTTCATTAAAAAAGCGCAATACCGTATCATAATTATCATAAGGCGTATGCAGCATAATGTCTTTTTCAAGAATAAGCTCATGCAGGGTTTTATCAATTAACTGCAGGTTAATTGAGGATTGCTCTGCATCGAACAAATATTTTGGCAAAGGCAAAGCCATAATATCTTTCAGGTTATGATAGCGGCCGCCTTCAATGGTATTGGAGATAGAAGTTTTAAACTGGTTACATAAAAGCTGTAATAGCCGCAAGGGAATTTCTCTTTCACATAATAATCTTGTCGCCTTTCCAAAATCCCTTTTCTCCACCTGCTTCTCAATCTTTTCCGCAAGTGTTTCAGGCAATTCATCTTCAAGGTACAAATCTGCATCCCGTGTAATTTTAAAACTGAAACAATGTTCAATTTTCTTTTCCGGGAAAAGGTATTGAAGGTTTTGTTTTACAATGTCATCAATAAAAACAATATACTGCTCCTTATCTTTCTCAATAGAAAAAAACCTGGGCAGCTCATCCGAAGGAATGTTTACAATGGCTGCATCTTCATGCAGGCCATCAAAAGAAACCAGGAAGTAAAGTTTATTATTCTGAGGGAAGAAATTAGACTTTACCGAGAGATAATTTACTTGCAAAAAAGCTGCAACCGTTGAAAAAAAATAATGCTGCAATGCATCATCTAACCATTCAGGAATCGGCTTTCCATACAGCCAGGTTATATTTTGTTCAACTAGCAAGGGAATTAATTTATTCACGAGAATATCGCCATAATGTTCCTGCTGGCGCTGTATAATGTTTCTCGCTTTATCAAATTCCGAGGCTGCATCCTGCAACTCAGGCCTGGTGGTTTTTTTGTTTGATGCGTATATTTTTTTTGCCATCAGAACAGGCATACGTACACGATAAAATTCATCCAGGTTAGAAGAAAATATTGACAGAAATTTTAAACGTTCGCCTAAGCGCAATTGCTTATTCAGCGCTTCCTTCAAAACACGTTCGTTAAATGAAAGCCAGCTTATATCCCTGCTAAAAAATTTCGATTCGATCATTAATAAATAAGAGGATTTATGATATTGGTGTGCACCTAATTATCGATTACCGCGGCTATAATAAATGCCACAACAGAAATAATAAGCCCAAACATAAAAATATTATAGGC
>JAEWBD010000302.1 GCA_023391315.1 Bacteroidota bacterium
GGATAGGTGCCTTCCTGCTCCAGCGGGTTTTGCGTTGCCAGCACAAGAAAAGGCTCCTGCAAATGATATGTTTGTTCTCCAATAGTAACCTGTTTTTCCTGCATGGCTTCCAGTAAAGCACTTTGCACTTTTGCAGGGGCGCGGTTTATTTCATCCGCCAAAATAAAATTGGCGAAAATTGGCCCCTTGCGTACAATAAATTCGTTGCGTTGCTGATTATAAATCATAGTGCCGGTAACATCGGCAGGTAACAAATCCGGCGTAAACTGTATGCGGCTGAATTTTGCATGTATGGCCTGCGCCAGCGATTTTATGGTTAGCGTTTTTGCAAGGCCCGGCACCCCTTCCAGCAAAATATGCCCGTTGCTCAACAAAGCAATCATAAGACGGTCCACCATTTCATACTGGCCTATTATCACCTTGCCTAAAGTGTTGCGTAATGTTTCAGTAAATATGGAAGCCTGCTGAATTTTTTCATTTAAAATCTTTATATCTTCTCCCGTTTGCATTGATTGTATTTATGATTGAAAAATGCTCTGGTTACAAAGTAATGCGGTATAGTATAATGCAAAAAATAATGTTGCAGCTTTAACCAACAATTATGCCGCAAGCAGGCATTTACATGATATTGTTTTATCCTCATACTATACACATAATAATCGTTAACGTTTTTACGCAGTGCCTGAAAAAATGATTATCTTATTTTTGCACAATCACTATTATGAGTATGCAAATACCAAAAGGAAAGCTGATTGCAATTGGCGGGGCAGAGGATAAAGGCGTAGAAACGGAGATAGACGAATTGCAAAAGAATAATCTTAATTTTTTTGAGCTGGGCATTTTACGCCGGATTGTTGAGGAAGCTGGTGGCATTGAAAAGCGGATAGAGGTGATTACTACGGCTTCTATGATACCGCACCAGGTTGGCGAGAATTATCTTAATGCTTTTGGCAAAGTGGGCTGTATAAATGTGAAGCTGATGCATATCCGCACCCGCGAAGAACTGCAGCAACCTGAATATTTAAAACGGTTGAAAGAATGTGATTGTGTAATGTTTAGCGGTGGTAACCAATTGCGGCTTACGGCAACGCTTGGCGGAACCACGTTTATGAAAACCTTGCGGGAAAGGTATTGGAATGAAGATTTTATTATTGCCGGTACATCTGCAGGCGCCATGGCCATGAGCAGTACCATGATCTATGAAGGCAATGCTTTTCGTGCGCATTTAAAAGGACAAGTGAAACTTACTGCAGGCCTTCATTTAATTGATAATGTTATCATCGATTCTCACTTCGAGAAACGTGGCCGCTTTGTAAGGCTGGCACAGGCGGTTGCCGGCAACCCGGCCTGTATAGGCATTGGGTTGGGAGAAGATACGGGCATGATTATAACAGGCGGCAATAAAATGGAAGCTATTGGCAGCGGCCTTATTGTTATTATCGACGGCCACGAAGTGATACATACGAACATCGCTGATATCCCCGAAGGCAATCCAATGAGTATAGAAAACCTGCGCGTTCATTTCTGTGCAAGAGGTAATGGCTACTTCGTTGATGAAAGAAAATTTGTTGAGAAAATGGGTAAAGAAACCACGCCACTCATGACTGATGTTATTTAATCACACGTATTTACTATCGGCCATTACAGGCAAACTAACCTGGATATTTCTTTTAGTTGCTGTTGTTATAATAATTTCTTTTTTGAAAGACAAAAAACAGAAAGGGAAAAAAGTAATCTTTTTTGGCGATTCACTCACGGAATATGGCGCGAACAGAGGCGGTTATATACATTTAATGAAACGCATGCTGAAAGAGCAGCAAATAAACGATTACAACCTTGTTGGAGCTGGCATTGCCGGAAATAAAGTAACTGATCTTCAGGAACGGTTAGTGTGGGATGTAATTTCAAAATCACCAGATATAGTTGTTATATGGATTGGCATAAACGATGTATGGCATAAATACTCGCATGCAAATGGTACCGACGAAGATACTTTCAACAAAACCTATCGCAATATTGTGAAGCAGTTGCTCGCAGATAATGTAAAAATTTTATTGGTTACACCAAGTGTTGTCGGCGAAAAAACAGACCGCTCAAACCTGGCTGATGATGAACTTGATACCTATTCGCAATTAATCAGGAATATTGCGGCAGATTATCATTTGCCTTTATGCGATATGCGCCTTCTGTTTGCTTTACATGAAAAAGAAAATAATCATGCAAATGTTGAAGCAGGTATTCTTACACATGATACTGTTCATTTGAACGATGCCGGTAATAAGTTTGTTGCAGAAGAAATGTGGAAGGCTTTAAAAGCGATGTAATTCTTTCCATATACGTTAACTGTAAACCGCTTTATCTTTGCCCGCAAAATTTTGTATGCTGAAGATTGGAATTTTTGGCGTTGGCCACCTTGGAAAATTTCACCTGAATAACTGGAAAGAAATAAAGAACGCCGAAGTTGTTGGTTTTTACGATCCCGATGATAATAATGCAAAAGAAGTTGAAGAAAAATACCAGGTAAAAAGATTTACCGATATTAATGCTTTGCTTGATAAATGCGATGCTGCGGATATAGTAGCGCCTACCAATCTTCATTTTGAATTATGCCAGGCGGCTATAAAAAATGGCAGGCATGTTTTTGTGGAGAAGCCGATGGCCGATACGCTTGATCAGGGAAAGCAGATAGTACAGATGGTGAAAGAGGCAGGCGTAAAATTACAGGTTGGTCATGTAGAAAGATTTAATCCTGCATTTCTCGCCATAAATAACATGACTTTAAATCCTATGTTTATTGAAGTGCACCGCCTTGCACAATTTAACCCGCGTGGTACCGAGGTTAGTGTAATACTCGACCTCATGATTCATGATATAGATATTATTTTAAAGATTGTAAAAAGCGACGTAAAACATATTTCAGCCAGCGGCGTTGCCGTTATGACCGATACACCTGATATTGCCAACGTTCGCATTGAATTTAATAACGGCTGCGTAGCTAATTTAACCAGCAGCAGGATAAGCATGAAGAAGATGCGTAAGATGCGCCTTTTTCAGAAGGATGCTTACATAGGCATCGATTTCCTTGAAAAGAAAACCGAGATCATCAAGCTTAAAACAAATGAGGATAAAGATGCATTTACATTTGATATTGAAACGCCATCCGGTAATAAAACACTTGCTATTATTAACCCGCCTGCAACGCCGGTAAATGCCATAAAAGAAGAACTGCAGTCGTTTGTAAAATCCATTACCCAAAATAAAAATACGGTAGTAAATGAAATTGACGGCTTATTGGCAATGGAAGTGGCGCATAGTATTCTGGAGAAAATCAATAAAACAGCCAATAGCATGTCATAATCCATTCAGGAGGTTTAGCAGCTTCCAAGACGCTGTTTAAATTATTTAGTTAAGATTGATTATAAATAAAAGCTTCGCACAAGCGAAGCTTTGCTTTTTGGCGGAAGACGGAATGGGCGGATAAATTTTAATAAAACATAATGAATAATACGCCTAATTTTGTAAGGTAAACTTACAAGTTATACTTATAATATGGCAAAACAATCCAATCTTGAGCTTGTTTCAGAAGTTCGCACCACGGTTACAAGGCTTGTAAAGAAACTGCGCAAGCATTCTGCAACGGGCATTACCCTTTCGCTCACCGAAAGATCGGTGCTGGGCTTATTAAGCCGTTCAGGGGAAATGCTGCCCAACGAACTGGCCACTGCGGAAAAAATTACTACCCAGTCAATGTCGCAGATATTAAATCACCTTACCGCAATGGGGTACATTAACAGGCGCGCCTCAAAGGAAGATAAACGTAAATCGCTCATATCGCTTTCTGCAAAAGGCACGGCAATTGTTAAGCAGGTAAGGGATGAGAAAGACAACTGGCTTTACCAGGCCGTGATGAAAACCTGCACCGTGGCAGAAATACAGGCGCTTAAAAAAGCGCTGGTGCCATTAAAAAAAATAGTGGATTTTGAAGATGACTGAAGCAAAACATAAGCGCAACATCACAACGTTTGAAGCATTCAAAAGCCGTAATTACCGGTTATATTTTTTAGGGCAATCCCTATCGCTTATGGGTACATGGATGCAGAAAACAGCCGTGAGCTGGGTGGTGTATTCACTTACGCACTCTAAGTTTATGCTGGGGCTTTCGTTGTTTGCCACTATGTTTCCTGCATTCATATTTTCTTTTGTAGGCGGCGCCACTGCCGACAGGCATAACCGTTACCGCGTATTATTAATAACGCAGGTGGCATCAATGGTGCAGGCTGTAGTATTAACGCTTATCGTTTTCTTCGGACATTATTCTGTATGGACAATTTTAGCATTAAGTTTTGTGCTTGGTATTATCAATGCCTTTGATGTGCCTGCAAGGCAATCGCTGGTGAACGAACTGATAGAAGATAAAAAATACCTTGGCAACGCCATTGCTTTAAATTCTTCCATGGTTAATTTATCAAGGTTGATAGGGCCTGCCATTGCCGGTTTTATACTTGAAACATTTGGTGATGTATTTTGCTTTGGCATCAACGCCATAAGCTTTATTGCTGTTATTACATCTTTGTTAATGATACGGCTTCCCAAAGCTGAAGTGCAACGTCATAAGAAGAATATTTTACAGGATATAAAAAATGGGTGGAGCTATTTAAAAAATGAAAAGCAGTTAAGGTTCATTATATTCATGCTTGGGTTGATCAGCCTTTTTGTTTTGCCTTTCTCCACCTTAATGCCCGTGTATGCCAAAGATATTTTTAAAGGAAACGCTTCCACTTTTGGTGTAATCGACAGCATGATTGGCCTGGGCGCGTTAAGCGGTGCTATGTTTTTAGCTTCGCTTAAACCCAGGGCTAACCTTAGACGAGTGCTCGGCATAAATACATTGATCTTTGGCATTGGGCTGATATTGTTTTCTTATATGCATCATTACCCCACTGCGCTTGCCTGCGCTGTATTAACAGGCTTTGGGATGATGTCGCAGGTTACCATTACCAACACCATTGTTCAAACCACGGCAAACCCTGCCATGCGCGGCAGAATGATTAGTTTTTATGCAATGGCATTCTTTGGTATGCAGCCACTGGGCGGATTGATCGTTGGTTCCATATCACAATGGATCGGCGTTCCCAACACAGTATTGGCGCAGGGATGCATAGCGATATTGATCGGCATTTTACATATCCGCTTTTTGCAAAAAAATAAATTCAGCATTAAAAGGAAAACTGTTCAGCAAATGATTCAGCCTGCTGAAGAAGCTCCGGCATCTTAAAAAAATAAATTATGATAACGGCAATTGATAAAAACACAGCCCTGGTATTAATCGATCTTCAAAATTCAGTAATGGCTGTACCAATTGTGCATTCTATGGATGATATATTAAGCAACACCAATAAACTCATTTCAGCTTTCAGGGAAAAAGATTTGCCCATTGTTTTTGTAAATGTAAAACCCGGCGGAAGCTGGCTGAATGCAAGGAAAGAAACAAAAATGCCTGCCTATCCTGATGATGAAAACCTGTATAAAATAACGGATAAACTGCATACGGAAAGCACTGATATTTTCATCACCAAACATACGTGGAACGCATTCTTTGAAACGTCATTGAATGATGAATTAAGGCGGCGGAATATAACAGGCATTGTG
>JAEWBD010000378.1 GCA_023391315.1 Bacteroidota bacterium
CTTTTTCCGTAAGTATATTTTGTAAAAAAATAAGCAAAGCTGTGGCAATCAACTGGCCGCCAATAAGTGTTACATACTGAAAGCTGGAATAAAAGCCGCGGTTCTTTTTATCTGCCATTTCGCTTAAATAGGTTGCAGCAACACCATATTCGCCGCCCACGCTTAAGCCTTGCAGCAAACGTGCTGTGAGTAATATTACTGGTGCTATAATTCCTATGGCATTATAGGTGGGTGTTGCGGCAATAAGCAACGAACCAAACGACATAAGTAGTACAGATACTGTCATGCTTTTTTTGCGGCCAACCCTGTCGGCAATGCGGCCAAAAAACCATCCGCCCAAAGGGCGCATTAAAAACCCAAGCGCGAAAATGCCTGCTGTATTAAGCAATTGAATGGTTGAATTTCCTTTTGGAAAAAATGATGCTGAAAAATATAAAGCGAATGCTGCATACGTGTACCAGTCGTACCATTCCACAAGATTGCCAACAGAGCCGCCTACAATAGCTTTTATACGCGCCGGTTTGTTTGATGTACCTGCATTAATTTTTTGCACGCGGAAAGCTAATGAATTGTAAGATATATTGTCACTCCTATACTTACTAACATTGCTTTTTGCACATGGCATTAATCTTTATCATTGCGTTTTTTTAATGAGCTGAAAGATGAGTGCAACGAATAACAACTTACCAAAGAAAACAATTATACTGCCCGCTGTAAAACCCGGCAGGAAGAACGGGAAATATGAAACGGCTTTACTGCTCGATTTCGTTTCAAAAACTGAGCTCCCTTTTAATATTGCTGCATTGTTGGTGCAGGAAATAAACGGCGACCGGAATTATAAAGTCCTTCCATTAAGCGGCGAAAAAAGCCTGCGTGATTTTAGTAAACTACCACATGAAGTTGTTTATTCTATCCGTTTTCTTACAACAGAAAAACTGGCTGTACTAAGCCAGGAAGCAGAAAGAAACTATAATTCAAATAACAGAAGCGACGTTTCCTTTAAGGCATATACAGAACAAAAAATAAGCTCGCATATTTATTACCGCCTGCAGGAATTAAAACCTTTCAGCACTATTTTAAAATGGTATTACAGGTATGCGGATGATCTTAATAATATCTTCATCAGGCCTGCCGCATTCAGCAATTATGCGCCAAAAATTTATTTTGAACTGGTGCGTACACCAGGCGGTTTATTGCGCATGTTGGTGTTGATAAATATCAATGAAGAATATTTTCCGTCCACTGATTTTACAAGACGTGGTTTTTTATTGCAAAGTAAAAACGAGTTCTTCCTGTTATCACCAAAAGATGTGGATATATTGAATAAATATCCACAGGGTTATATAGATGTGCCACCTGAAAACGAAGCGGACTTTTTATGGCATGTCGTTGAGCCGCTTTCAAAAAATTATGCTGTAAACCGTGATGTATTGCTCGAGGATACGGTTGCTGATACAAGCCTTCAGCCAAAAATTTATTTAGGCGAACTGAATAACAGTTTCCTGATGATAACCACTAAATGGCAATACGGTGAATTTGAAGTTGATGATGAGCCGGGTGATATGTTTACAGCGGTTGCAGATGGAAAACGATATACGGTAAAAAGAGATGTTGCTGCAGAAAATGAAATGAAAGCCTTTTTATGCGGCCTGCATGAAAAATTCCCGAAGCAGAGAAATGGATATTATTACCTGCCTTTTGCTGAAGCGGAAAAGAAACAATGGTTTGTAAAATTTTATCGTAAGCTGATTGATAAGAATATTTCTGTGCATGGAATGGAGCAGCTAAAACATTTCCGTTACAATAAGCATGTGCCTGTTATCCATATTCATTTTGATGGCAAAGGCATAGACTGGTTCGATCTGCGTGTTGAAATAAGTTATGGTGATCAGCAGGTATCGCTGGCCGATTTGCAGAAAGCTATCTTCAATAAACAATCATTTCTTTTATTAAAAGATGGAACCATTGGCGCTATACCTGAAGAATGGGCGCAGGAATATAGTATGCTGTTTCGCATGGGCCAGGTGAAGAAGGATTCTATCAGGTTATCAACGCTGCATCATACTTTACTCGATAATATAAAGGATGGCGAAGCCATCACAGCAAAGGCTATCGCAGAAGAGTATAAAGAAAAATGGCAGCGGCTGCAGCAACATGCAGAACATTTATATCAAGTGCCCAAAGAAATAAAAGCTTCACTCCGCGATTATCAGCAGGCAGGTTTCGAATGGCTTTGCCTGCTCGATGAAATGCAATGGGGCGGCTGTCTTGCCGATGATATGGGACTTGGCAAAACATTGCAGGCTATAACATTTTTGCAGCATGTTGCCAATAAAAAAAAGAAAGAAACACATTTGGTAGTTTGTCCAACTTCTTTGTTATACAATTGGGAAAATGAATTAAAGAAATTTGCACCGGAACTTACCTGTTTAATTTATTATAAAGGCAACAGGAATTATGACGCAAATACTTTCAAACAATACAATATCGTACTTACAACTTATGGTTGTGTGCGAAGTGATATAGACCAGTTGGAACAATTTAATTTTGGATATATAATTTGCGATGAAAGCCATGTAATAAAGAATCCTGCTGCACAATTGTCAAAAGCTATCGTGCGGCTCAAGGCCCGTAACAGGATCGCATTAAGCGGAACGCCTGTTCAAAATAACACGTTTGATCTTTATACGCAAATGAACTTTATTAATCCTGGTTTATTGGGGAACCGTGAATTTTTTAAATCTGAATTTTCGCAACCCATCGATAAATATGGCGATAAAGAAAAATCAGCGCAGCTTAAAAAAATAATTTACCCGTTTCTGTTGCGCAGAACCAAAGAGCAGGTGGCTAAGGATCTTCCTGCAAAAACTGAGATTACTTTATGGTGTGAAATGGAAGAGGAGCAGCGGAAAATATATGATGCACTGAAACATTATTATCGCGAAAGTTTATTACAACGTATAGCCGAAGATGGCGTCGGCAGCAGCGCTGTGTATATATTGGAAGGCCTCACCAAATTAAGACAGGCGTGTAATGCACCGCAGTTATTAAAAGACCATAAAGATGTTACAAATGCATCTGTAAAGCTTGAAGTATTACTGAATGAACTGGAAGAAAATATTGGTGATCATAAGGTGCTCGTTTTTTCACAATTCACCGGTATGTTGCAACTGGTTGCTGATGCATTAAGCAATAATAATGTTCCGTTTTTATACCTTGACGGCAGTACAAAAGCAGAACAACGGCAGGAACTTGTTCAGCAGTTTCAAACAACAGATAAGGCAAAAATATTTTTGATAAGTTTAAAGGCCGGTGGCGTTGGCCTCACCTTAACCGCTGCAGATTATGTTTACCTGATTGATCCCTGGTGGAACCCTGCGGCAGAACAACAGGCAATAGACCGTACACACCGCATAGGACAGCAGCAAAAAGTGTTTGCCTATAAAATGATCTGCCGCGATACGGTGGAAGAGAAAATACTTGCCTTGCAGCAGAAAAAACAATCGCTGGTAAAAGATATTATCAGCGAAGATGCAGGATTTATAAAATCACTGAGTGAGGAGGATGTGAAATATTTATTTGAATAAAAATTTTATACATTGTCATAAATATCAGGCAATCCAACGTTTTTAAGTGATGCCTTGTCAAAGCAATAATTTGCTATATATGAAACTGAAATATTTTATTGCCGTTTTGCTTGTTACCATTGCTGCCTGTAAAAAAGATGCACAAAAACTTTCTTCAGATCTGCAGGGCACATGGGAGCTGGTTTCTTCCGATGGAGGCTGGAGCGGCCATCACGAATATGAGCCGGGTAACGGCAATACTTTTGCTTTTGATGGCAATAATTATTCGCGGGTAATAAAATCAACTGATACAACTTATCAATACACCGGCACTTTTAAAATTTATACAGGCAAACCTTGCGATTTTGCGGAGAAACAAACCCTGATAGATTTTGATAATAGTGGTTTTGCAAGCAGTTTTGCTTTATCAGGAGGCAGGCTTACTATTGGCACAACAGCATGTATTATGGACGGCGGAGGCTCAACGTATAAAAAAATACGGTGAGCATTACAGAAGTAGCAATAATCCGGTTGTACTGGTAAACGGCTTTGGGTTTGCATCAAGAAAGTATATGTAGTTTTCTTGCAATACAGTTTTTATTCTTTATACTTGCCTTAAGAGCATTTGTAATGAAAAGATACCTGATAACATACTTGCCGTTATTGATCTTTATACAGTTTTCCTGCAATACCAAACCAAAAACGCCTGCAACTACGGCATCGGCTGATGCACCCGAAATGCTGGTGAGCCCTGCAGGAAAAGATTCCATGCTGCTGCTCACCGACAGGCCGCCCAACCTCGAAACGCCTTTGAAATATTTCCTGGAAGATTACACGCCCAACAATGTATTCTTCGTTCGCTGGCATTTATCGTCCCTTCCTTCAAAAGTGGATGCAGACACTTTCCGTTTACGCATCAACGGTAACGTGGCCACGCCGCTTGAACTTTCTTTACAAGACCTCAAAACAAAATTTAAACCTTATACTATCACTGCTTTATGCC
>JAEWBD010000411.1 GCA_023391315.1 Bacteroidota bacterium
GCTTTGTATTTAGCCACAAGTACGTAGGTTTATCTGTGTATCTGTGGCTGATAATCTAGTTTAATTGTGGATGGTTCTCTCTGAATTTTAATTCCCGCTAATACAAATCATCAAGCTTCATGCGCAGGTATTTAAGCACGCTGCGGTGTGTGCTGAATAGTGAAATGCTAATACCGATTATTATTAAACCGCCAAATAAAGTAATCATCAGGCCGGTATTATGAATGGCTTTTAATTGGGGAAACTGGCTTTCGGCCCATTGCATTAAACTGAATAAAATAATGATTGCTATAACGGCGCTGATTAAACCGTTTATAATGGCACGTATATTCATTGGCCTTGCAATAAAGCTCCGGGTTGCGCCCACCATCTGCATGGTTTTAATTAAGAAGCGGTTACTGAACATGGCAAGGCGTATAGTAGTATCAATACTTATTATTACGATTACGCAGAGCACTATAGTTACTACCAGGAATATTACGCCAAGTTTTGATGCGCGTTCATTCAGGTTGTTTACGAGGCCGGAAGGATATTGAAGATCGGTGATCTGGTTACTGTACAGGCGCATGATGTCGTTAGAAATTTTATCAAGACTGTCTTTATTTACATAAGCGGCCCTTGCATAAAAATCAATACTTTCAGGCAAAGGGTTTACATCAAGAATTTTATTCCAGTCTTCATTATTGTCTTTATTCCATATTTCTTTCGCTTTCTCTTTATTTACGTATTCAACGTTTTTAGCGTAAGGCTGGCCGGAAATATATTGCTGTATTTGCGTAATGCTGTCTTTGTTCATGGTGCGCAGATAGGCGCTTATGCGAATGTCTTCTTTAAATGCATTGCCTGCCTGGGCAAGGTTTAAAAACATCCAGCCCATTATACCAAGGATCAACAGAACTAATGCAACGCCAACAATGCTGTAAATATAATTAGGCTTGCTGCGCCTTAAAGATTTGCTTTTAACTGCCATAGTGCAAAACGCTTTTACAATACCGGCAAATTTATAAGATTAAGCCGCTTTTGATGAAAGAATAATTTGGTTTTCAAGTAACGAAATAAATCTTGTAATTATTATAACAATTCTGTTTATATACGCTAAAGAAATGCTGCTGTTGGTATAACTATATTGTTATAGCTGTTAAAACATAACCAGGTTTAATTCCCGGCCAAGCCAAAATTGTTGCAAAAAATCTCATGAACAATCGTTAGTGTTTATACATTCGTGTTCATGAACATAAACAGGCAATATGCCACGCTGGATGAATTTACCATTAAACAATACAGGAGCATACCTAACGCCACGGGCGAGCTCAGCGCCTTACTAAGAGATATTGGCCTCGCCGCCAAACGCATTAATGTGGAAGTTAATAAAGCCGGCCTTGTAGATATTTTGGGTGATGCAGGTTCTGTAAATGTGCAGGGCGAAGAAGTAAAGAAGCTCGACATTTTCTCCAATACTCAACTCATTGGTGTTTTAAAACACGGTATTAGCTGCGCCGGCATTGCCAGTGAAGAAATGGATGATATCGTTGTGTTTAATGATGAAATAAGCAACGATAGCAAATACGTGGTAATGTTCGATCCGCTGGATGGCAGCGCCAATATTGATACCAATACTTCTATCGGCACCATATTCGGTGTTTATCGCCGCGTAACTGAATTGGGCACACCATGCAATATCAACGATTTTCTGCAGGCCGGTTTAAGGCAGGTTGCAGCCGGTTATATTATTTATGGTTCATCCACTATTTTGGTATATGCTACGCGCAGGGGCGTAAACGGTTTTACGCTCGATCCTTCCATCGGCGAGTTTTGCTTAAGCCATCCTGATATAAAGGTTCCGGAAGATGGAAAAATTTATTCTGTAAACCACGCTAACTTCTTTTTACTTAGCAGGGGCATGCAGGAATATATTACCAATTGCCAGCACAAAAACGAAACAAACGGCGGGCCTTATACAAACCGTTATATCGGCAGCATGGTGGCTGATGTGCACCGCACTTTAATTAAAGGCGGCATTTTTATTTATCCCGGCACCCAACAAAAACCTGCGGGTAAGTTAAGGCTGATGTATGAATGCAATCCCTGCGCATTTATTATGGATGTGGCAGGTGGAAAATCAAGCAACGGCAACATGCGCATATTAGATATTCAGCCAACAAAACTGCATGAAAGAACGCCGTTTATAACAGGCAGTAAAAATATGGTGGATGAATGCCTCAGTTATTGTAATGCTGCATCAAAACCTTAAAACTTCTTTTAGTGAAATCTCTTATTTGTGTTGAACCGGGTTTAGTAAAATCTTCAGATGAAACCACAGCTACCATTCAACCCGGTTATGCTTTATTAAAAGTAAAACGTATTGGTATTTGCGGCACCGATCTGCATGCATTTGAAGGCACACAGCCTTATTTTAAATATCCGCGCATTTTAGGCCACGAGTTATCGGCGGTTGTGGAAGAAGTGGATCCCGCTTCCGGTTTTGAAAAAGGTGAAGCCGTTACCATCATTCCATATTTCAATTGCGGGCATTGCATTGCCTGCAGGCGAAATAAACCTAACTGCTGTGTAAACATTCATGTATTTGGCGTGCACATTGATGGCGGCATGCGCGAATACATTCTTGTGCCGCAGGATAAGCTGGTAAAAAGCGGAGGGCTAGGTTTTGATGAACTGGCCCTGATTGAACCTTTGTCCATAGGCGCCCATGCCGTAAACCGCGCTGCTATTGAACCGGGCGAATTTGTATTGGTTGTTGGCACCGGGCCGATTGGCATGGGCATTATAGAATTTGCACGTATTGCGGGTGCTGAAGTTATTGCCATGGATATGAATGATGACAGGCTGCAGTTCTGCAGGGATTATCTTCATGTAAAATATACCATTAATCCTTTGAAAGAAGATGCGGTGGCAAGCCTGCGGCAAATTACCAATAACGATATGGCCACTGTTGTATTTGATGCCACCGGCAATTTAAAAGCCATCAATAACGGCATCAATTATTTGGCGCATGGCGGCAGGTATATTTTAGTGGGATTGCAGAAAGAAGATTTTCATTTCAATCATCCTGAATTTCATAAACGCGAAAGCAGTTTAATGAGCAGCCGCAATGCCTTAAGAACGGATTTTGAAAATGTAATTAGTGCACTAAAAACAAAATTGATCAACCCAAAAACTTATATCACCCACCGCATAAATTTTGATGCCGTAAACAGTGAAGCATTTAGATATTGGTTAAACCCGGAGCATAAAGTGATAAAGGCAATGATAAGTGTTGATTGATGCACGCGGTCAGACGCTTCAAAGCGTCAGACCGATTGTAACCTCTGCCTATAACCATCATTATAGGCACCCACTTACTCACAATTGCCCACTCACTATTTACTTATATCATTCCTGTTCCCCATCGCGGATGATCAATGGTTCATTGCCGGGCAATATATCATAACCCTCTTCAAGAATATCATTTATATCAATTATGCCGGAGGCTATAAAAGATACTATGTCTTTGTTCAGCAAATTTTTATGGGTGAAGAATAAGCCATGCGGCGCATTGGGATAAACTTTATACAACGGGTTCTTAATTAGTTTGGCCGCCATGTCGCCAGATGCTTTTATCGGTACTGTTTTATCGGCATCGCCATGAATAATCAGTGTGGGCACATTAATAGCCGGCAACTCACTTCTGAAATCAGTTTGGGAGAAAGATTCAGCGCAGTTGAGCATCGCTTTTTGAGAAGCGGTAAAGGCAAGCGAATTTGTCCATTCCAGGATGCCAGCGCTTACCGGATGGCTTAAAAAACCAACGCCATAAAACTGTTTGGCAAACCCGGCGAGAAAACCCGGCCGGTCTTTTCTTATCTTCTCATCAAATTCCTCAAATACTTCCAGCGGTGTTCCATCCGGATTATCATCTGTTTGCAGCATATAAGGCACAATGGAACTGATTAAAATAATGCGGTTTACCCTGGCAGCGTTGTATTTGGTACAATAACGCACCACTTCGCCGCCACCCATTGAAAAGCCAACGAGTGTAACATTGTTAACATCAAGGGTATCCAGCAGGTTTTTAAGATCTTCTGCCAGCGTATCATAATCATAACGGTTGAGCGACTGGTCTGACTTGCCAAATCCCCGCCTGTCATAAGCAATGCAGCGGAAACCGAGCTCACGCAAGGGTGTTAACTGGTATTCCCACATTTGATGCGTTAATGGCCAGCCGCCCACAAATACAATGGTGTCGCCGGTTCCAAGATCTTCATAAAATAGCTGAAGTTCTTCATGGCCTGTTTTGCTTTTAAAATATGGCATAAGTAAATTTTTTATGAGGTTTTAAAATAAAACAC
>JAEWBD010000444.1 GCA_023391315.1 Bacteroidota bacterium
CGCTCAGTAAAGCACAGGAAATTTTAAAAAATGAAACTGTTGCAGTAATAGGTTACGGCGTACAAGGCCCGGGCCAGGCGTTAAATCAGCGCGATAATGGCATTAATGTAATTGTGGGCCAGCGCAAAAATTCCAAAACATGGGATAAAGCAGTTGCCGATGGTTTTGTGCCCGGCGAAACTTTATTTGAGATTGAAGAAGCCCTGCAAAAAGGCACCATTATTTGTTACCTGCTGAGCGATGCCGCACAAATTGAATTGTGGCCCACTGTAAAAAAACATTTAACTGCGGGCAAAGCATTGTATTTCTCTCATGGTTTCGGAATAACTTTTAACGAGCAAACAGGCATTATTCCTCCGGCTGATGTGGATGTATTTTTAGTAGCGCCAAAAGGCTCAGGCACATCATTGAGAAGGATGTTTTTACAGGGCCGCGGCTTGAACAGTTCTTATGCTATCTACCAGGATGCAACCGGTAAAGCTAAAGACCGTGTAGTTGCATTGGGCATCGCCGTGGGCAGCGGTTATCTGTTTGAAACAGATTTCAGGAAAGAAGTATTCAGTGATCTTACCGGTGAGCGTGGTACATTAATGGGCGCTATACAGGGCATCTTTGCTGCACAATACCAGGTATTGCGCGATAAAGGACATTCTCCTTCTGAAGCATTTAATGAAACCGTTGAAGAATTAACGCAATCATTAATGCCGCTCGTTGCAGAAAACGGTATGGACTGGATGTATGCTAATTGTTCAACAACAGCACAACGCGGCGCATTGGACTGGTGGAAAAAATTCCGCGACGCAACAGCGCCTGTATTTAAAGAATTATATGAAAGCGTAGCAACGGGTAAAGAAAGCCAGCGTTCAATCGACAGCAATTCACAACCGGATTACCGCGAAAAATTAAACGAAGAATTGAAAGAATTACGCGAAAGCGAAATGTGGCAGGCAGGTAAAACGGTTAGAAGTTTAAGACCGGAAAATCAGAATGTGTAATTTGTTATAATTAACTTATGAATACGCATAAATTTATTTTATGCGTATTTTTACATTTATGAAAACGCGATTGAATTTAACCATTGATGAAGATTTGCTTAAGAAGGTAAAGCTGTATGCTGATAAAAATAATGAGAGCATTTCTAATTTGGTAGAAGAATATTTTGAAACTATTGTAAAGAAGCCAAAACGGAAATCTTTATTAGATCTTTTGGATGAATTGCCTAAGCCGAAAGAAATTTATCCGAAAGATTTTGATTTTAAAGAAGAATATTTTAAAGAAAGGGCAAAGAAGTATGGCTTTTAGAATAATGCTTGACTCCAACATAATTCTTGATCTTTCTCTGCAACGGTCAGATGATTTGGAAGACCTTAAGTCAATTTATAGAAAAATTACCGAAGGCGAGTTCAGATGTTATTCAACAACTTCGATTATCCATACATGCGCTCACTTCTTAATTAAGTCTGTTAGGCTTCAAATTGCAAAAGAGATTCTTCTGAGTTTATTGGTTAATGTAAAAATTATTGAAGCAAATCATGATCTTGTAAAAGACGCAATACAATCTGAATTTATTGATATAGAAGATGCTTTACAATATTATACAGCAATGCATCATAAATTAGATTGCATTATAACAAGAGATAAAAAATTCATCAAAGCCGCAAAGCCGCAATTGCCTGTTTGTAACCCTGCAACTTTTATAAAAAAATATTTGAATTAAAATGAGCACAGCAACTGATACAAAACCTGCGTTTGATTTCCAGGCAGCAGCCCTGCGATTAAAAAACGTGGCTATAAAAACGCCATTGCAATACAACCGCAATCTTTCAAAAAAATATAAATGCAATGTTTATTTAAAGCGGGAAGATTTACAGGTGGTACGTTCTTATAAACTGCGCGGCGCCTATAATATGATGAAAAGTTTACCCGCGGAACAGCTTGCAAACGGCGTAGTATGTGCAAGTGCCGGCAATCATGCACAGGGGTTTGCTTACAGTTGTAAAAAGCTCAATGTACATGGCGTTGTATTCATGCCTGTAATAACGCCTAATCAAAAGATCAATCAAACAAAAATGTTTGGGGATGACAATATTGAAATAAAACTGGTGGGGGATAATTATGATGAATGTGCGGCAGCAGCTAAGGAATTTACGAAAGCCAATAACATGACCTTTGTTCATCCTTTTGATGATCCGCGTGTAATGGAAGGCCAGGCAACCGTGGGGATGGAAATACTGGAACAAATAGATAGCGCTCCTTCAGGCGAAAGCGGCATTGATTATTTGTTTGTGCCTGTGGGTGGTGGCGGCCTGGCTTCGGGCGTTGGTACTTATTTTAAAACCTATTCACCTAAAACAAAAATTATTGGTGTGGAACCGGAAGGCTCTCCTTCCATGTATAAAGCTTTTCGCGAAGGCGGTCCTGTTACATTAACCACCATCGACACCTTTGTTGATGGAGCAGCCGTAAAACGTTCCGGCGATCTTAGCTATAAAATTTGCAGTGAAGTATTGGACGACCTGCATCTTTCTCCCGAAGGAAAAGTTTGCTCAACCATTTTACAGTTATACACGCAGGATGCAATTGTTGCAGAACCTGCCGGCGCTTTAACGGTGAGTGCCTTGAGCGATTATGCAAATGAAATAAAAGGCAAAAATGTTGTTTGCGTGGTAAGTGGCGGCAATAATGATATTGACCGCATGAATGAAATAAAAGAACGTTCCCTGCAATACGAAGGCTTAAAACATTATTTCCTTATCCGCTTTGCACAGCGCCCCGGCGCTTTAAAGGAGTTCGTTAATAATGTGCTTGGCCCTGATGATGATATTACCCGTTTCGAGTATATGCAAAAACACAACAAGGAAACCGGCCCGGCACTGGTTGGCATAGAATTAAAAAGAAAAGAAGATTACAAGGTGTTGTTATCAAACCTTAAAAAATTCAATATTAATTATACAGAGCTGAAAAAGGATGATAACATGTTTGGTTATGTAGTATAAGCTCTTCAGCTTGTAAACTTGTTTTAGGATGTAAAGCTTTTGCAGCCATGTTTTATTTACATTTACCTCTATGAAGGATAAGCAAAAGCTTTCACTGTTCGATATCACAATCATTGCTATTGGCCTCGTGGTGGGCATGGGCATTTTTCGAACTGCGAAAGACGCCGCCGCAGCTTCCACATCTCCCGCCATGTATTTCGGCGTTTGGGTATTAGGGGGTTTAATTGCCATATGCGGCGCGCTTACTTATGCGGAAATAGGTTCCCGTTACCCGGTAACCGGCGGCTATTATAAAATATTTGCTGTTTGCTATCATCCTTCACTTGCCTTTGGCATTAATTGCATCATTCTTATATCAAATGCCGCATCGCTTTCCGGTGTGGCGCTTATTGGCAGCGAATACATTGCACCGCTTATTTTCGAAAACCCCACTGCATTTAATGAAGCCATGCTGGCCATTGCGGCTATTGTAATATTCTATGGTGTAAACCTCATGGGTTTGCGTATGAGCTCAAATACGCAAAATGTGCTTATGATTATTAAACTGTGTTTGATACTTGTTTTAATCGCAGCCCTCTTCTTTCCGCAGTTATATCACGCAAATACAGAAAATGTAATTACAACAACAGATGCCATTTCAACAAACAGTATTTTGCTTTTTGGTATCGCTTTAAAAGCGGTTTCCTTTACATATGGCGGTTACCAGCAAACCATCAATTTTGGGGAAGAAGTGTATAACCCGCAAAAGAATTTGCCGCGTGGTATTGTTGTGGGCATTATTACCATCATCACATTATATCTCTGCGTAAATTATTCTTATTATAAAATCATTGGCTTTGAAGAATTAAAATCCACAAAAAGTATTGCGGCTATCGTTGCAGGAAAAATGTTTGGCGCTGCCGGTGGCTATACAATTTCCATATTATTGTTTCTTGCAGTGCTGGCATATGTAAATGTTTTATTGCTCAGCAACCCGCGTGTAATGTATGCTATGAGTATGGATGGCATTTTGCCTAAAGCTTTTAAAAAGAAAGATGAAAAGAAAGATGTGCTTACTGTAAGTCTCAGCGTGTTTGCCGGTATCTGTGTTATTGTTTTATTCTTTGCAGACAGGTTCGAGCAAATACTCAGCTTCACCATATTTTTAGACAGCATTGGTATGGCCACTTCAGCCGGCGCTATTTTTATTTTGCGCAAACGCACCAAACATCTCGATAACACCGGCATTTATAAAATGCGGTTATACCCTATACTGCCAGTCATCTTTATACTTGCCTACATTTTTGTAGGCACGGTCATCGCCATCACTAACCCGGAATATGCCGTAACCGGCATCAGTGTATTAACGGTTTTTATTATACTGTATTTCATTTTTCGTAAAAAGGGAAATGGGGATAATAATCTTTCAGATACGGTTTTACTGAAGCAGGACGTGTAATTTTTGCAGAATCAACTCGTTGCCAATTATGGCAAGCCGCTGACTTTACAAATGTTCCATTAAAGCAGCATGTTGTACTTTTACACTTTTTATGGCATATTTTAACTGGAACGATACCAAGAACCTTTTTTCGAAACTAACCTTTCGCCGCGTTTTTAATGCCGCTAAAGTGGTTACGAGC
>JAEWBD010000021.1 GCA_023391315.1 Bacteroidota bacterium
CATCTATGATGCCGAGTTCCAAAGCTTTCTTTGCGCTTGCCTGCGTTCTGCTTACACCAATGATATGTTTGGCAAGGTTCTTTTCCTTTAACGCTAAAGCGAACGAGCCGCTTATTAAACCAACGCCAACAATAGTTACGGTGTTAAAGCCTCCCGTTCCGGAGGGAGCCATTGTATCTTCGTTGTTATTTTCCTCTTTCATAAAATATCACGTAATCTTGTTTATAACTTCGATTAGTTCAAAGGTTCATAAATTCATTCCTTGTTCTATAGCTACTTTACTTAGCGACCAATCAACATTTCAACCAATCAACCTAATTTCTTATTCTTTCAATTGCTTCATTTATTTTCTCTTCAGTGGCGCATAAGCTTATCCTTATATAATCATTACCACCATTTCCAAAAATGCCGCCCGGTGTAATAAATACATTGCTTTCATATAAAACTTTATCGCTTAAAGCATAACTATTTTCAAAACCTGCAGGGATTTTTGCCCACATAAACATGCCGGATTGTAGTTTGGAATAACCGCAATGCAATGCATCAAGCAGTTCGTAAACTTTTTCACGCCTTTTTCTATAAACCGCATTAATGCTTTCATACCAGTCTTTACCTAACGATAAAGCCTTGGCAGCAGCCAGTTGAACCGGCAGAAACATACCGCTGTCCATATTGCTCTTAAAACGCAACACTTCGTTTATTCTCTCTTTATTCCCGCATAAAACACCTACGCGCCAGCCGGCCATGTTTTGCGCTTTGCTTAAAGAGTTTAATTCAAGCGCAACATCTTTAGCGCCTTCAACACTTAAAATGCTTAGTGGCTCATCATTCAGGATAAAACTGTAAGGGTTATCGTGGCAAATGAGAATATTATGTTTTTTACCAAACGTAATTAACTGTTCAAATAATTGTATTGAAGCAGGCTGGCCCGTAGGCATTTGCGGATAATTAACCCAAAGCCCCTTGATCCCTTTAAATGGAGATTTGGCAAATTGCTCCACTAATGCTTCCAGTTGTTCAAAGTCAGGTTCATAATTGTTTTCTTCATTTAAATCATAATAAACAGGTGTTGCACCTGTAAGTTTTACGGCGCTCGAATAAGTTGGGTAACCGGGGTTGGGAACAAGCACTGCGCAACCTTCTTCAAAATAGGTCATGCAAATATGCATAATGCCTTCTTTGCTGCCTATAAGCGGCAGTATTTCTGTGTCAGCATCTAAATCAGTTTTATACCATTGCCTATACCAGTTGGCAAAAGCATTACGCAAAACAGGCGAGCCTTTATAGTTTTGATAACCGTGCACATTTGGCTTTGCGCTTTCTTCCTGCAGCGCCTTAATTACATCAGGATGCGGTGGCATATCAGGGCTGCCTATGCCCAGGTTAATAATATTTTTTCCCTGCTTATTCAATGTATCTATCTCTCTTAATTTTTGTGAGAAATAATATTCATGCACACTGTTTAAACGCGCTGCGGTTGTAATCATAATTATTTTAGTTTGCCATTTTTGTAAACGCCATAAATCTTTAAATGTTCAATAACAGGCTTTATTTCTTCTATCACTTTGTCAAATTGCTGAAGGTTTTCAAATTCAAGATCTGCATGAAAACTGTATTTGAAATTGGTGCCGGGAATAGGGAAACTTTGCAGCTTGCTGAGGTTAACATCGGTATCGGCAATTCTTGTAAGCACTCTTGCCAGGCTGCCTTTTGAATTATCTGTATGAAAGTTTACCGATGCCTTGTTCGCGTTTTCAACAGGCTGGGAAAAATCTGCATGCTGCAATACAAGAAAGCGGGTGTAATTATTTCTCAGTGTATGAATGTGCGGAGCAATTATCTTAAGATCAAACAATTCAGCAGCCAGCTTGCTTGCAATAGCGGCAATATGTTTGCTTTTATGCTGATAAATATGTTTGGCGCTTAATGCCGTATCTTCTGTTTCAATCAGCTTCCAGTTATACTTATCTAAATATGCAAAACATTGCTGCAAGGCCATGGGATGGGAGTGCACTTCTTTTATATCTTCCAGTTCAACATGTTTGTTAACCATGAGGTTTTGGTCAATCTGCAGATACACCTCGCCTATAATGGTAAGGTTACTTTTTTGAAGAAGGTTATAATTAGCTAAAATGCTGCCGGCGATAGAATTTTCAATTGCCATAACAGCCCGGGTGCTTTCATTTTTAACCGAGGCTTTTTTTATAAGCTCATTAAAAGTGGCGCATGGATTTACTCCTATTTCTTTTCCTAAAAATTTTATGGCAGCGGCCTGGTGAAAGCTGCCTTCGTAGCCCTGGATGTAAACTTCATGTTTCATTCGTGCATATTTATTTTTTCAGTTGTCTCATGTGCCGCCTGTGTGTGAAAATTTTACATGGGCGTTTCATAATAAAAAATCCCGGCCTTTTGTAGCCGGGATTCATAAATGTATTCATGTACACATATTACCCGGCTATTCCTTTAAAATAAAAGAAATAAAAAAAGGTATATGTGATAGTCTGTTGCATTTTGGGGCACAAAAGTAACAGTAAGAAATTATTCATCAAATTTTTAAACAGAATATTTTAATGCCTAAAACGAAAAAAGCCCTTCCGTGGAAACGGAACGGCCTCTAACGATTGCTTGCCATATGAAAAAAGATTAGGCTAAACATTCCGGTGCAAGCATACCACCTCAACTCTGGAAACGCTTGTTTAGCTTTAAACGAATTTAATTAATGAGTAGAATCAGGTAAAGTAGTATCTGCAGGAGCCATCATAGATGTATCCGGTGCAGTTACAGTTGTATCAGGAGCTACAGTTGTAGTATCTGCAGAAGTATCAGTAGTGCTGCTGCTGTTACAAGCTGCAAAAACACCGATGGCTAAAACGATCAATAATTTTTTCATGTGTTTGTGTTTTTTGTGATGTAATTTTTGTTTTAATACCCAAATACAACATAGGTAACCCATGTTTTTAAAATTTTTTTTCCGGAAACTTGCAGCAATATTTGGGTTACTTTTACTTTAATCAGGTATTAAACTACACACGGCGTGAAGGGCGATTCGAACGAACAATTATTATTAAAAGCACTGGCAAATAACGATTCTAAAGCCGCAGAAACCATATATAAAGACAACTTTAACATGGTTCTTGCCTTTATTATTAATAACAACGGAACTTACGACGAAGCAAGGGATATTTTTCAGGAGGCGATGATAACGCTCTATCAAAAAGCTAAATCTGAATCGTTCGTACTCACCAGCCAGCTTAAAACTTATATTTATTCAGTAAGCCGCAGGCTTTGGTTAAAACGGCTTCAGCAATTGGGTAAAACAACCAATGGCGTTGAAAATTTTGATTCCGTAGTTGTTGATGATGATATTGAAATTCATGAGAGGAGAGATGCTGAACTTGGTATTATGCACAGGGCTTTAAACAGTTTGGGAGAACCCTGCAAAAGTTTGCTTGAAGCATTTTATATAGAAAAAAAGAGCATGGATAAAATTGCCTTATTATTTGGCTATACAAATGCTGATAATGCAAAAAATCAAAAATATAAATGCCTGATGCGTTTGAAAAAATTATTCTTTTCCCAGTATAATATAGGAGAGTGATGGAAGATATACTTTTACTTAATTCAATAGAACGCTACCTGGAAGGCCGTATGCTTCCGGATGAAAAAAAATTTTTTGAAGAGCTGCGCACAAGCAACCCGGCTATAGACCAAATGGTGGTGGAGCATAAATTATTCCTGCACCAGATGGATGAGTATGCCGGTGTAAAACATTTTAAAGAATCTCTCCACACCATTCATTCAAAACTTTCTGTAACCGGCGAAATCAGGAACAGTGAAGAACCGGAAGGTGTTACCGGCAAAGTGGTTCAGTTATGGCACCGTTATAAAAAGGTTACAGCCATTGCAGCTTCCATCGCCTGTATCACAGCACTGTTTATCAGTGCACTGGCCATGTACTTTTCACCTGCCGCCAATAAAACCCAACTGGAACGCTTAAGCAGGGATATTGCGGAAATAAGAAAATCCCAAATACAAACCAATAATGCACTGAAAGAAGTTGCCGATACAAAAATCCCCAAAGGGGCTATTGTAAAATCTGGTGGTACAGCTTTTTTAATTGATGGCAAAGGCTTTTTGGTTACCAATGCCCACGTGCTGGATGGAAGCGGCGCTATTGTTATGGATAAAGACGGCCATGAATACAATGCCAAAATTATGTCTGTAGATCATGCCAGGGATTTGGCAGTGCTGCAAATTACTGATGATGATTTTAAGCCTTTAAAAAACCTGCCTTATTCCATACGCCGCAGCCAGCCGGATTTAGGTGAGGAACTTTTTACACTGGGATATCCCCGCGAAGAGATTGTTTACAATATGGGTTACCTGAGTGCTAAAACCGGTTATAAAGGCGATACAACAAGTTGCCAGCTTTCATTAACGGCAAACCCGGGTAATTCGGGCGCTCCTGTATTTAATAATAATGGCGAAGTTGTTGGTATCATAACAACAAGACAATCTCAAACAGAAGATGTTGTATTTGCACTTAAGGCAAATAATATTTATAGTATGATTGACAGCCTGAAATCGCAGGATACGTCACTAAAAAAAATCAAGCTGCCATCCGGCAATACTTTAAAAAATATGGATAGGGTAAGCCAGGTTAAAAAAGCTGAAGGCTGTGTTTTCCTTATCAAAACTTATAAATAGAACAAATAATTCAAGCAACCTTTAAACTAAAAATCCCGCCTTGGCGGGATTTTTTAATTTTTACAGATAGCCCATTAGTTTATGGCTTTATTGTTTCCATAAATTATCAGGATATTCGCCCTTTTCTACAAGATGTGTAACGGACGCCTTTACCACAGGCGCATCTTCTTTATATGTTACGCCAAACCATTTTGCAGATGTTATAATTACTTCAACACGCCCTTTGCCTGATTTTATAAAATAATCCGTCATGGTTGGAATTAAAAACTCTGCTTTCAGGCTCTGACTATTCTTAGCTAAAAATTCTTTGAACTGTTCTTCACATAAATCAATCATGCCCGGTGCGTAACAAAAGAAATTCATGCTCACATTGGTGTCTTCCGGCAATTCGGTTAAGCCGCCTTCTTCATCTTCGTAAATAATAGCATCGCCTTTCTTATAAATTTTAAGGCACTCTTTAATGCCTGCCATTTCATGTTTTTCATTTTCTGAAATAACGCCGCGGCTCACGCTTCCGTGCTCGCTTAGTGTATTAGGCAATTCATAACCAATTAAAGCATAGGTTTTTTCATTGCAGCGGGTTTGTAAAAAATCAAATGCTTTCCTGAAAGCATCTTTGCCATAAAAATCATCGGCATTAATTAAAGCAAAAGGTTCTTTTATTTTGCCTTTGCAGCAAAGCACGGCATGTGCAGTGCCCCAGGGTTTTACCCTTTCGGGATTAATATTGAAACCTTCGGTGAAACTGGTAAGTTCCTGATATACATAGTCAACTTCTATTTTACCTTCTAATTTAGGCTCAACAATACTTTTAAAATTTTCGGCAAAATCTTTTCTTATAATAAAAACCACTCTTGTAAACCCTGCTTCAATGGCGTCATAAACAGAATATTCCATTATAGTTTCGCCCGACGGGCCAAATCCTTCTATTTGCTTCATGCTTCCATAACGGCTTGCCATTCCTGCTGCTAAAATTACCAGTGTTGATTGCATAGATATTGATATTATTTAGGGTTGCGAAACTAATAAATTCAGCCTAAACTAAGCTATTGATTTCGATTCACTGCGTGCGGCAGCACTTCCCTATATTTGTTTAACTAATGGCTGTTCGTATGAATAATATTAATCCCGGTGAAACATGGATGAATGATTTATTAAGCGAAAAACAAAAACGCTTTGATAAAATAAAGGAAGGCGGCGGAAAAAAATCCATTGAAAAACAAAGGCAGAAAAATAAGCTTACTGCACGCGAAAGGGTTGATTATTTGATTGATGATGATAAACCTTTTATTGAAATAGGCGCATTTGCCGGTTATGAAATGTATGACGCACAGGGCGGTTGTCCCGCCGGTGGCACCGTGGCAGGTATTGGTTATGTAAGCGGCAGGCAATGTGTTATTGTGGCGAATGATCAAACTGTAAAAGCAGGTGCATGGTTTCCCATAACCGGCAAAAAAAACCTGCGCATGCAGGAAATAGCTATGGAAAACCACTTGCCCATTATTTATCTTGTTGACAGCGCCGGTGTTTATCTTCCCATGCAGGACGAAATTTTCCCCGATAAAGAACATTTTGGCCGCGTGTTTAGGAACAATGCCCAAATGAGCGCCATGGGCATAACGCAAATAGCGGCAGTACTTGGCGCCTGTGTGGCCGGCGGTGCATACCTGCCAATTATGAGTGATGAAACTTTAATGGTTGAAGGCAATGGCAGCATATTTTTAGCAGGTTCCTATCTTGTAAAAGCAGCTATTGGGGAAGATATTGATGTGGAAACACTGGGCGGTGCAGAAACCCATAATGCCATAAGCGGTATTGCAGATTATAAATGTGCAACGGAGCAGGCATGCCTTGATAAAATTAAAACCATCATCAGTAAATTGGGAAGGCCTGCATTTGCCGGTTTTGACCGTATTGAGGCAATTGCGCCGGCAAAAAATACTGAAGATATTTACACAATCATGCATGCAAATAACAGCAAACCTTATGATGTGGTTGATATTATTGAATGTATTGTTGATGCAGGCACTTTCAGCCAGTTTAAAGAAGCATATGGTAAAACAATTGTTTGCGGTTATGCAAGAATTGACGGATGGGCTGTTGGCATCGTTGCCAACCAGCGCCTCATTGTAAAAACGGGGAAAGGCGAAATGCAGATGGGTGGTGTTATTTATAATGATAGTGCAGATAAAGCCGCTCGTTTTATTCTTAACTGCAATCAGAAAAAAATCCCCCTGGTTTTTATGCAGGATGTAACCGGCTTTATGGTGGGCAGCCGCAGCGAACATGCAGGCATCATTAAAGACGGCGCCAAACTGGTGAATGCCGTTGCCAATTCTGTTGTGCCTAAGTTTACCATTATTACCGGCAACAGCTATGGTGCGGGTAATTATGCCATGTGCGGCAAGGCTTATGATCCACGTTTTATTTATGCCTGGCCCGGCGCAAAAATCGCCGTAATGGGTGGTGACCAGGCTGCAAAAACTTTGTTGCAGATACAGGTTGCAGGAAGAGATGTAAGTAAAGACGAGCAGCAGCAATTACTTGATGATATAAAGTCCCGTTACGATAAACAAACCACGCCTTATTATGCTGCTGCCCGTCTTTGGATAGACGATATAATTGACCCTGCAGACACCAGGAAACTAATAAGTGAAGGTATTGCTGCGGCCAATCATAACCCTTATATAAAGGAATTTAAAACAGGCGTATTCCAGGTATAGAAAACCAGTTGTGCGAAATATTGTAATGAGTTGTCAATAGTGAATGGTGAGTAAAGCCTCTGAATGTACGCGGAATTCACGATTCACCACTCACCTGAATATACTCAACATCACGCTACTCCTTTTTGGCACTGTCACCTTTTTGATTATTATACTGCTTATTTGTACCTGTATTAGGTGTGGCTTCAGTGCCGCTTATGGTATCCGTTCCTATCACATTAGACGAATCAGGCGTTGGAATCCGCTGGCGCTGGTCGTTATGATAATCCATGGCATCGCTTGCCGGATTGGTTGTTGTACTATCGCCAACACCCGGGCTTGTGCTCTCCGTAGAAGATGAATTATTGCTGCAGGCGGCTGCAAAGAAAATGCTTGCTAAAACCGGTAAGAGAAATTTTACTTTCATAATATTATTCTTATAGTTAAAAAATGTGGATAAAATGCCTTTTTTTCAACATGTAAGAACAATTCGCAAAAACTGTGACGAATCCTGTTTTTAATTGGGAAAAGCCCTTATTTTTTCTTAAATTTGCACGCTAAATTTTTAGATATAACGATTATTTTTCTCTCTTACTTTTTATGAACGAACAACAGCAGGATTCCCCATCTCAGGCAAATTATAGTGCAGAAAGTATTCAGGTTTTAGAAGGTTTGGAAGCGGTGCGTAAAAGGCCCGCCATGTATATTGGCGACGTAGGCGTAAAAGGCCTGCACCACCTGGTATATGAAG
>JAEWBD010000078.1 GCA_023391315.1 Bacteroidota bacterium
GTATCGGCATCGTAGGTAACATCAAGCCAGCCTGAATAAATTACATTGGCAGTACCGGTGTCACCTTTAGCGCCCTGTTCGCCCTGTGCGCCGGTTTCTCCCGGAGGGCCTTGTTCGCCCTGTGGGCCTTCAGGGCCGGTTTTTGAGCAGGCTGTAAAAAATAAGCAGGCAGACAGGCATGCCAGCAGAAATGCATAAAATTTTCTGTTCATACAATAAGTAGTTTTAAATGTGAATAGGAAAAAGAAGGGCTTTCAATTAGTTTCTTTAAAGTGAAAATACTAATTTATAATACAGAAAAATGTATTGGTACAAAAAATTGAGGTTACTGCATCATGGGATTTAATCAAATAGCTGAAACAGCTTTTCAAAATATTCACATTAATAAATTAATGCCTTTACGGTTATTATCTTTAACGCATGCAAAAAAGTTTTTTCCTATCTATATTCTTACTGACTACACAAATATCCTTTTCACAAAACCTGGCTACTGTTTTTGAAAAATCAAACGGCAAACAAAGTGCAACCTATTTTGAATGTATTGACTATTATAAACAGCTTGCAAAAACGTTTCCCGCAATAAAAATATTAACCGGTGATACCACCGATGCCGGTTATCCTTTGCATGTTGTGTTATTCGCTGCTGATAAGAATTTTAATATCAATAACTGGCACCAGCAGCATAAGGTTGTTATACTGGTTAACAATGGCATTCATCCCGGCGAACCGGATGGTATTGATGCCAGCATGATGCTGCTGCGCGATCTTGGGCAAGGCAAAATAAAGATGCCCGGAAATGTTGTACTGGCTGTTATCCCGGTTTATAATATTGGCGGAAGTTTAAACAGGGGTAGCTTTTCAAGAGTGAACCAAAACGGGCCGGAACAATATGGCTTTCGCGGCAATAGTCAAAACCTCGATCTTAATCGCGATTTTATAAAAGCGGATTCCAAAAATGCGCTGGCTTTTGAAAAAATATTTCAGCAATTAAACCCTGATATTTTTATAGATAATCATGTAAGCGATGGCGCCGACTATCAGCACACAATGACATTGCTTACAACACTGCATAACAAGCTTGGCGGTGAAATTGGTAATTTCCTGCACGATGTTTTTGAACCGGCATTGTATAAAGGCATGAAGGAAAAGCATTGGGATATGTGCCCGTATGTAAACTTTGAAGAAAGCAGTTTAAAGAACGGATGGGAAGCTTATTATGATGCACCTAGGTATAGCACCGGTTACGCCGCTTTATTTGAAACAATAGCTTTTATGCCCGAAACACACATGTTGAAACCGTATGCGGACCGCGTAAAAAACACTTATAGCTTTATGCAAACCGTGATTGAACAGGCTTCAAGATTTTCTGATGATATTCTGGCAAAAAGAAAAGCTTCGCTTGATGCTGTTAAACAGCAAAAAGAATTTGCTTTAAGCTGGAAAGTTGATTCTTCAAAGTATGATAACATCACTTTTAAGGGTTATGATACTTCTATGAATATAAGCGATGTTACCGGCCTGCCACGTTATTATTACAATCATTCAAAACCATTTGAAAAAGAAATAAAGTTTTACGATTATTTCATTCAATCTGTATCTGCACAAAAACCAAAAGCATACATTATTCCACAGGGCTGGCATGATGCAATCAATCGTTTAAAACTAAATAACGTTACCATGCATCAACTGCAAAAAGATACTGTGATTAATGTTGAATACTATAAAGTGGATGATTATAAAGCTATGCCTAAAGCTTATGAAAAACATCACCGTAATTATAGTATCCGGTTAAGTAGCTATACCGATACCATTCATTTTTTAAAAGGTGATTATATTATTTATACCGGGCAACATGCAGACAGGTATATTGTTGAAACATTAGAGCCTTTGGGTGATGACAGTTTCTTTTCCTGGAATTTTTTTGATGCGGTACTTCAACGCAAAGAATATTACAGCGATTACCGCTGGGAAGATATTGCGGCAGCTTATTTAAAACAACATCCTGCAATACGCAAGCAACTGGAAGAAAAAAAGAAAACTGATGCTTCGTTCGCAGCATCTGCACAGCAGCAATTATATTTCGTTTATACACACTCGCCGTATAGCGAACCAGGCTATATGAGGATACCGGTATTTAAAATCGTTTCGAAATAATTATTTAAGAGTGCTTACCGCTTACTTGCAATCAGCAAATTCAAATCGGTAAATTTTAAATCGAAGCGCTGGCTGATATATAAATCGGTTAGATGGCCTCGGTACATATATACACCATTACGCAGGTTAAAATCATGCCACACCATTTCTTCTATGCCACCGGCATCGCCGGCTTCCAGTAATAAAGGCATAAGCACATTGCTGATGGCATGGCTGGCCGTGCGTGCATAACCGCTTGGAATGTTTGGTACGCAATAATGTATTACACCATGCTTTACAAATGTGGGGTGCTGATGCGTGGTAATTTCGCTGGTTTCAAAGCATCCGCCACGGTCTATGCTCACATCAATAATAACGCTGCCGTAGCGCATATTCTCTACCATTTCTTCTGTAACCACAATCGGGCTTCTGCCACCCTGATTGGTTAAAGCGCCAACAGCCACTTCGCAGGTTTTTAACTGCTTTGCAAGAATACGGGGCTCAATAACGCTCGTCCAGGTACGAACGCCAAGATTATTCTGCAAACGTTTTAAACGATAAACATTATTATCAAAAACCTTTACAGATGCGCCCATAGCCAATGCTGTTCTTGTGGCAAATTCGCCCACCACACCGGCGCCGATAATGATGACTTTTGTGGGCGGAATACCGCTGATGCCGCCTAATAAAACGCCCCTGCCCTTTTCACGGCTGCCGAGATACTGGCCGGCAATCAGCATGGCTGCACTACCGGCAATTTCACTCATGCAGCGAACGATAGGAAAATTTCCACTGCCATCTTTCAGGTTTTCAAAACCGAGCGCCGTAATCTTTTTTTCCATCATTTTTTCAACCAGCTCTTTCT
>JAEWBD010000120.1 GCA_023391315.1 Bacteroidota bacterium
ACCTAAAATAGAGCGGCCATCCCAATACCGGAAGCCGTGAACTTCTTCCACACTTGTTGCAACGGGCGACAACACTTCTGCAATTGCCGATGCCATATCATAACATAAACTTTTGCCTGTTCCTCTTATATGGAAATGCAAATCGCCTTTGGTGGCAACCGCCGTATGTTTTTCCCCGACAATAGGGGCAAAATTTTCAAGTTCTTTTGGCAAAGGTGTTGGAAGTTCAAGCCACAGCCATGCATCATACCCGATGCCCATTACACAACTGGCACCGGAATCCGGGAAACGGTTATTGACTGAATTATTAAGGTTGATTACCAATGCACAAATGCGCTGAAAGCTGTCTTTTATTGCAATGTTTGCTTTAAAATTCCACACCATAAAAATGGTGTTGTCACCATGATAATCCAATACATTCTGTGGCTCCGGACCCATATTTGGCAATGAAGTAAAATGTTCTTTAAAAAAATCGGTTTCAACAAAGCTACATTTTCGTTCTTAAAGTTTATGACTGATGCAGGACATCGTTATCAGAACATTATAATGCTGCATTTTGAATAAATTTAAGATTTCGCTGTAACCCTTTAAATTTCGCACGTTTTAATGGTGAAGATTTAAATGTTCTTCTAAAAAACTCTTCACTCATATTTTCCCATTCTCTGGTGGAAAGGTTAAGTATTTCGGGAATGGGTGTGAAGGCAGTTTCTTCCGTTGGTTTGCTAAAGCGGTTCCATGGACAAACATCCTGGCATATATCGCAGCCAAACATCCAATGCTCGAATTTATTTTGCATTTCTGCAGGAATAATGGCATCTTTTAATTCAATGGTGAAATATGAAATGCAACGGCTGCCATCAATTACTTTATTTTCCTGTATAGCTGTGGTAGGGCAGTGGTCAATGCACTTTCTGCAACTGCCGCAGTAATCTTTTGCAAAGGCATCATCCGCAACAAGATCAAGATCGGTTATAAGCGTTGCAATAAAAAAAAATGAGCCCTGCTGTTTTGTTATAAGATTACCGTTTTTGCCAATCCACCCTGCACCGCTTTGTACGCCCCAGCTCCGTTCCAACACAGGTGCACTATCAACAAAGCCACGGCCATTTATGTCGCCTATATTTTGCCGGATCAGTTCCAGCAGGTTATTGAGCTTTTCCCGTATCACTTCATGGTAATCTTTTCCATAAGCGTACTTGGAAATTTTTGGAATGCCTTGTTCCTGCTGCTTTGCAGGAAAATAATTCAGCAATAAAGTAATAACACTTTTGGCGCCCGGCACAAGTTTGCGCGGGTCGGTACGCAGGTCAAAATAGTTTTCCATATAATGCATATTCCCATGCATGCCTTGCTGCAGCCATTGTTCAAGGCGGCGGGCATCGTCGTCTAATTTTACGGCTTTTGCAATACCGCAATAATGAAAGCCATGTTGCGCTGCCGAAGCCTTTATGAATTTTGTATGCTGAATTTTATTCAAGTTGCAAAAATATTTGCAAAATCTGTATGTTTGCATTGTTTTAGAAAATGCGTTGCTTAGAAGCCAGCTTTCCCTTAAAAGCCCGAAACCATGCAGGTTTTTTCTAAAATATAATTACTCCTTTAAACTAACTATTATGTATTTCAACCGTGCAACCACCTTGGCGTTATGCCTCGTGATGTCCATTGCAACCCTTGCCCAGAAAAGCAGGGAACCTAAAGTAAAATTCGGCGATATTAGCCCCGAAGAATTTACAAAAGATTATTCTTCACTCGATTCTGCAGCAGAAGCCGTGTATCTCTACGAATCGGGCTATGTAAAACATGAAGGAAATAACCAGGGATGGTTTTCTGTAGTCTACAAAGTTCACCGGCGTATTTTGCTGACCAGCAAAAACAGTTTTGATGATTTAAGTACCGTGAAGATAAACCTGTATGAAAGCGGCACGGCAAAAGAAAAAATAGAAAACCTGCAGGCAGCCACCTATAACCTTGAAAATGGGAAGGTGGTGCAAACCAAGGTTGATAAGAATTCAATTTTTAAAGATAAAGACGGCGATTACGAAGTAGTAAAATTTACATTCCCCAATATAAAAGAAGGTTCAATAATCGAATATACTTACACTACCAACAGCCCTTTTTACAGGTATGTTCCTTCGTGGACTTTTCAAGGTGGCTATCCGGAATTATGGAGCGAGTTTACCATTGAGCAGCCACAGTTTTTTGAATTCGTGGTTTTAAACCAGGGATATCTCATGCCGGTAATAGATACTACATCCATAACAAAAGACAATTTCAATGTATTGATACCAAACTCCACCGGCGCATCCAGAACTGTAAATTTTTCAAGCGGCGTGGTAAAACATACCTGGGCGTTTAAAGATATCCCGGCATTGAAAGAAGAAAGTTTTGTTACCACGCTTGATAACCATGTGGAGCGTATAGAATTTCAGTTTTCTGCAGAACGGTTTCCGGAGCAGCAACCCAAAACTTACCTGCACAACTGGTACGAAACGGTTGACCAGTTAATGAAGGATGAAGATTTTGGCGCCGGGTTAAGCAAAGAAAACGGCTGGCTGAAAGATGATGTAAAAACCGCTGTAAATGGCGAACCCGACCCGGTAAATAAGGCAAAAAAGATTTATGAATATGTGCGGGATAATTATACGTGCACAGACAATTCGGCAAGATATTTATCGCAACCGCCCAGGAAAACAGTACAAACAAAAAAAGGAAATGTGGTTGATATAAATATGTTGCTGATCACTATGCTGAGGGTAGCCGGTTACACTGCCGACCCGGTATTGCTGAGCACAAGGGGACATGGAAAAACGTATGACATGTATCCCATAATG
>JAEWBD010000142.1 GCA_023391315.1 Bacteroidota bacterium
ATATACGGTTTGCAATGCGATAACAGCGCCTGCCGAGTTACCGCCTAAAATTATTTTATTGGTATCGATATTAAATGCTGATGCATTGGCTTTAAAAAATGCAATGGCATTGTTTACATCCTTTATATTATCATAGCAGGCTTCTACCAGGTCTTTAAATTTAAATAAAGGATTTTTTTTGCTTAGCCTGTAATTAATGGCGGCAAACGCATAGCCGCGTTTGGCAAATTCATCGCCCCATAATTTTATTTCAGCAGCATTCTTTGTTCCGAATTTAAAGCCGCCGCCATGCATCCAAATAATTAAGGGCTTTTTTTGCAGTATTGAATCTGTTGCAGGATGATAAAAATCCAGGCGCCTGTATTTTTCCTTGATACTATCAGCAGCAGAATAAATGATATTTTTTTGAACACTCACTTTATTAAATGATACGTCTTTATATAAAACAGGTTTTATGTCTTGTGCAAAGCCGGTAATCATTGAGAAGATTAAAATAAAGCAGTATAGAAAATATTTCATGAATAATATCCCTTCGAAAATATAAAAGGGTACTAAATATATTGAATTCCCGGCTTTGGCAATAGCTTAAAATTTTGGTTTCTTTGCCGGTGTTATACCAGAGTTTGCAACGTAGCCTGAGTTATAGAGAACAATATGAATGAAACCGCAGTATCGTATAAGCCAACGGATGAAATTAAAAAATTGCAGGAAAGAAAACTGCAGGCGTTATTACAATATTTAAACGCTAATTCGCCTTTTTATAAAAAACTTTTTGCTCAACAGGCAATTGATATAAACACTGTAAAAACACTGGAACACTTAACCAGGCTTCCAATAACCACAAAAGATGACCTGCAAAGAAATAATGCAGATTTTTTATGTGTTGATAAGCAGGCGATCATTGAATACACTGCCACTTCGGGCACTTTGGGAAGCCCGGTTTCAATAGCGCTCACGGAAAACGATTTACAGCGATTGGCCTTTAATGAATACAACTCTTTTATAACAGCAGATGGCTCTGCTGAAGATGTTTACCAGCTCATGCTTACACTCGACCGGCAGTTTATGGCTGGCATTGCTTACTATTCAGGCATTCGCAAAATGGGTGGCAAAATTGTTCGCGTTGGCCCCGGCATTCCTGCTTTGCAATGGGAGAATATTGCGCGGTATGAGCCAACTATAATTGTTGCTGTTCCATCCTTCATACTCAAACTAATTCAATATGCAGAACAGCATAATATTAATATTAGCCATACATCCGTAAAAAAAGCGGTTTGCATTGGCGAAAGTATCCGCAATGCAGATTGTTCACTTAATATTCTTGGCAGAAAAATTACAGAAGCCTGGAATATAGAATTGTATTCAACCTATGCTTCTACTGAAATGCAAACAGCATTTACAGAATGCAGCGCCGGTAAAGGCGGCCATCTTCAGCCGGATTTAATAATTGTGGAATTACTGGATGAAAATAATATGCCTGTGCCTGCAAATACAGAAGGTGAAGTAACCATAACAACACTTGACGTGGAGGGCATGCCATTGCTGCGTTATAAAACAGGCGATGTATGTATGTATTTTGATGATCCCTGTTCCTGCGGTAGAAATACAATGCGTTTATCGCCATTGCTGGGCCGCAAAAAACAAATGATAAAGTTTAAAGGCACAACACTATATCCTGCGGCTTTATTTGATTTGCTGAATGAAATAAATGAAGTGCGTGATTATGTAGTGGAGGTTTCTACCAATGATGTTGGCCTGGATGAAGTGTTGCTTTACATTGATGCAGCAAATGAAAGTGCGGAAAGCGATCACAGGATACGTTCTTATATACAGGCTAAACTTCGCGTTAGCCCTTTTGTGCAATATGTTTCTGAAGATGCCATTAAGAAATTGCAACTTAACGAAGCCAGCCGCAAGCCGGTTAAATTTATAGATAAGCGTAAATAAAAATCACTGTTTATATTCGTATTGAATGTTTGTATTCTATACGCTTTGTGCATGATAACCTGCAATAATGATTACAAAAGATATATTACCATTTATTCCGCAGCGGGCGCCATTTGTAATGATCGATGCTTTATTGTATGTAGATGATACAACTGCACGGACCTCATTTAAAGCAAAGCCGGATAATGTGTTTAATGAAGATGGTTTTTTAGCAGAGGCCGGCCTGCTTGAAAATATTGCACAAACTGCGGCAGCAGGTGCGGGGTACAATGCCCTGCAGCAAAGCAAACCTGCCCCATTGGGCTATATTGCCGCAGTTAAAAACTTTGAAGTGTTTTTTTTACCGGCGATAAACAGTGAGCTTACAACAGAAATTGTAACCACAGGCCATGTAATGAATATGCAATTGATAAGTGGAAAGATTTTATTGAATGACAAGTTGGTTGCGCAATGCGAAATGCGCATTTTTATTGAACCGGCAGATAGTTGAGTTGATTAATTGAAAGGTTGAGAAATCAGGGGAAGATAGACCCGTGAACAGTGAACCTCTGAACGAATAAACGATAAGTTGAAATGTGAGCGAATAAATGAAAGACGTTTTTATTATTGCTGATAATATTTTTTCTCCTTTAGGGCGCACAACAAAAGAAAACTTTGATGCATTGCTGCATAATGTTTCCGCAGTGAAGGAGCATCATAATGCTTTTGCCGTGGAGCCTTATTATGCAGCTTTGTTTAATAATGATTTTTTATTTTCTGTTTTATCTGGAAATAATAATTATACAAAGTTTGAAACCCTGCTCATAGCATCAGTTGATGAAGCACTCAAACAATCTGGTATTAATGCAAAAGACGATAAAATCCTGCTTATAATATCTACAACAAAAGGTAATATTAGTTTGCTTGAAAGCGAAGTGTATGATGAGCAGTTGCAGAAAAGAATTGCCCTGCACACTTCGGCAAAACTTGTTGCTACGCACTTTGGATTTGTACATCAGCCATTAATTATTTCCAATGCCTGCATTTCCGGCTCATTGGCCATTATAACAGGCATGCGGTTTATTCAATCGGGTAAATATGATAATGTGGTTGTTGCGGGGGCAGATGTTATTACAAAATTTATATTGTCTGGTTTTAAATCTTTCCAGGCATTAAGCAGTAGTATATGTAAACCATTTGACGCTGCCCGTGATGGTATTAACCTCGGCGAAGCCGCTGCTACCATCGTGCTTTCATCTGTTAAAAAAAATACAGACAATATTAAAGTGATTAGCGGCGCTGTAAGCAATGATGCCAATCATATTTCAGGGCCATCGAGAACAGGCAATGAATTATACCAATGTATTGCGGCAGCAATGAATAATGCCGGTGTTTCGAAAGAAGATATTGATTTTATTTCGGCGCATGGTACAGCTACCATTTACAATGATGAGATGGAAGCAAAAGCGATTGCACTGGCAGGTTTAACAACGCCGCCTGTAAACAGCTTAAAGGCCTTTTATGGACACACATTAGGCGCAGCAGGCCTGGTTGAATCTGTAATTTCAATTGAATCTTTAAAACAAAATACAATCTTACCAACAAAAGGTTTTGAAGTGCTTGGCGTTTCCCAACCTATAAACGTTTGTAAAAAAATCATACATAAACAAATCAACAATTGCATTAAAACAGCATCGGGGTTTGGAGGTTGCAATGCCGCTGTTGTTTTCAGTAAATAATATATTTTGAAAGAAGCTTTACATATAATATCCAATTGTGTTATTGCTGATGAAAGAGTAATAAAAAACGGAGAGTTATTATACTCAGGTAAAGAACTCAATCTTTCATCTTTCCTCGTACAGCTTTATAAATTCCTGCATCTTGATTATCCAAAATTTTATAAAATGGATAACCTGAGCAAGCTTGGATGGCTTGCTTCAGAAATTTTAATAAAAGATAATGAAGCCGTTGTAAAACAATATAAGCCTGAAGAAACCGGCCTGCTGCTAACTAATGCTAATTCAAGCATTGAAGCTGATGTAAAATATTTTCAAACAATAGAGATGGCAAGCCCGGCTTTATTTGTATATACTTTGCCTAATATTTTAAATGGCGAAATTTGCATCCGCAATAATTTTAAAGGCGAAAATGCCTGTTTTATTTTTGAAGCCTTTAATGCAGGATTTATAAAAGAATATGTGGAGGATCTTTTTGCAAACAATAAATTAAAGCTTTGCGTTTGCGGCTGGGTAGATGCGTTGGATGAAGATTATAAGGCAGTGTTGTTGTTGGTAGGAAAAAACATTTCCGCTTCATCAATTGCATTTACAGAAAGTAATATCAATAGCGTGTTTGAAAAGCTGCCATAAAAATATGTTGTACAAAGGAGTGACACAAGGAACGATGCCACACATTCCCGGCTGATAATATACATAAACATTAAGCCTGAAAGGCTTATTAATAATTATTAATGAGTGATAAGATTTACATAGCGGGGTTAGGAATTATAGCTGCCATTGGCAATAATGTGAAAGAATGCCTGCAGGCGCTGGAAACGGGGCAGGCGGGTATGGGCGAGGCCATATTTTTTAAAACCGTACATGCCCATGAAATACCGGTTGCAGAAGTAAAGCTGAGCAATGATGCACTTGCCGGATTAACCGGTTTATCCAACAAACTAAGCCGCACTGCATTACTGAGTATGGCAGCTGCAGCAGAAGCCATAAACGATGCCGGTATTGTTGACAACATGCATACGCTGCGTTGTGGCTTTATATCAGCAACCACTGCCGCAGGTATTGATAAAACAGAACATTTTTTTACAGATGTTTTAAAAGGTTATAGCAAAGGCAACCTGCACGATGTGGTGCATCATGAATGCGGCAGCATAACGCAGGTTGTTGCAGATAAACTGAACATCAGCGGTTATACAACTACCATTAATACGGCATGCTCCTCCTCAGCTAATTCAATTATGCTGGGCGCAAGGCTTATAAAAGCAGGCATGCTTGATGTGGCTGTTGCAGGTGGCACAGATGCATTGGCAAAATTTACCCTTAATGGTTTCAATACGCTGATGATTTTAGATAAAGAATTTTGCAGGCCTTTTGATGAGAACAGGAATGGTCTAAACTTAGGGGAAGGGGCAGGTTATTTGGTGCTTGTTTCTGATGCTGTTGCGCAGCGATTAAACAAAGAAATGTATTGCGAGCTGAAAGGCTATTCCAATACCAACGATGCCTATCATCAAACCGCTTCATCGCCAGATGGTACTGGTTCTTACCTGGCCATGCAGCAGGCATTGGCGGCAGCCAATATAAACGCCGGTGATATTGATTATATTAACCTGCATGGAAC